>CATPCO010000073.1 GCA_955652925.1 uncultured Xanthobacteraceae bacterium
CAATGATGTCGTGCTGCAGAACTCCCCGGTCACGACCCGGCTGATGGCCCTCGATGATGCGATTGCCTCAGGAGCGCGCGCGCTGTTCGGGGAAAAATACGCAGACGAAGTGCGCGTGGTCGCCATGGGCGCGAGCGGGGGAAACGCGCTCGGATGGTCGGTCGAGCTGTGCGGCGGCACTCATGTCCGCCGCACAGGAGATATCGGCATCATCACGGTCGCGAGTGAGGGAGCGGTCGCCGCTGGTGTCCGCCGCATTGAGGCATTTAGCGGGAACGCGGCGCGCAAATATGTAAATCACCTTGGCGCGCTCGCCAAAACGGCCTCCGCCGAGCTCAAGGTCGCGCTCGAAGATATGCCCGGCCGCCTCGCGCAAGTGCTCGACGAGCGGCGCCGGCTCGAGCGCGAGCTTACCGAGGCAAAGAAGAAGCTTGCGCTTGACGGTGGCGGCGGCAGCGATCGAGCCGACGGGGTTCGCGTGATTGGAGACGTGACGTTGATGGCGCGCACCGTGAGCGGCATTGAGCTCAAGGATCTACGCAGCCTTGCCGATGAGGCAAAGAAGCGTCTCGGCTCAGGCGTCGTCGCCATCGTGGGGCTCAACGAGGAAGGCAAGGCGGGCATTGTGGTCGGTGTAACGGCGGACCTCACAGCGCGCTTCTCCGCCATTGATCTCGTGCGAAAGGGCGCCGAGGCGCTTGGCGGCAAGGGCGGCGGCGGTCGCCCCGATATGGCGCAGGCGGGCGGGCCCGACGGCTCGAAAGCGCAAGCTGCGCTCGATGCCGTTGCAGCGGCAATCGGCGGCCCGTAAGTAGCTAGCCCTTGCGCAGAAAGACGTAGTCGGCGCGATAAGGGGCGCTGGTGAACGTGCCGGCCTTCTCGCATGATCCGGCATGAACCCCGCCCTGGGTGTTGATCCGCTGCACGGTCGTGATGCCCGCGAGCGTGCCGCTTCCGCGGTGGTCCGTCACTTCGAGCTTGAGCCAGGGAATATCGTTCGCCGTCTTGCCGGGAGCATTGCCCGCGGCCTTTGCACTCACGGCGCTGCCGTCGACATGCTCCCAGTTCGGTCCGGCATAGTGACGTCCGACGGTCTTGCCGTCGAGCAGCAGCGTCGCGATCGGCTCCCGGAACGCCCATGCAAGCTTGCCGTCGTTACCGGCCTTGCACTCATAGATCTGCGCGCCTTCCGCGTGGAATGTCGCCACCACGCTTTCGCCCGGCGCTGCCGCAATTGCGGGTGGAACCTGGGCGCGGGCCGCGCCGGCCGCAATGATCATGCCGAACGTTGACACCACAATCGCTCTGATCATGTGATCCTCCGAAACGAGCTGGTGAAGGGGCCCGCGCGCTCAATCCAGGCTACGCCGTCATCGCCGCTTTCAAATTCTCATCGACCTTGTCGAGAAAGCCGGTGGTCGAGAGCCATTTCTGGCCGGGGCCCACGAGAAGCGCCAAATCTTTGGTCATGAAGCCTGCCTCTACGGTGCCCACCGTGACCTTCTCGAGCGTGGCCGCAAACCTCGCCAGCTCCGCGTTGTCGTCGAGCTTGGCACGATGCGCAAGGCCGCGCGTCCAGGCAAAAATCGAGGCCACCGAGTTGGTCGAGGTCTCCTCGCCCTTCTGATGCGCCCGATAGTGCCGCGTGACCGTGCCGTGGGCGGCTTCGGCCTCTACCACTTTTCCGTCCGGCGTCATCAGGACCGAAGTCATCAATCCAAGCGAGCCATAACCCTGGGCAACCGTATCGGACTGCACGTCGCCATCGTAGTTCTTGCAGGCCCAGACGTAACCGCCCGACCATTTCAGCGCCGCCGCCACCATGTCATCGATCAGGCGATGCTCATAAAAAATGTTCTTCTTCGCAAACTCGCTTTTGAATTCCTTGTCGTAGATCTCCTGGAAGATATCCTTGAACCGGCCGTCATACACCTTCACGATCGTGTTCTTGGTGGACAGATAGACCGGGTAACCACGATGCAGACCGTAGTTGAGCGATGCGCGGGCGAAATCGCGGATGGAATCGTCGAGGTTGTACATCGCCATGGCCACGCCGCCGCCGGGGAACTGGAACACCTCGCGATCGATGCGGGTACCGTCCTCGCCGACAAAGGAAAGGGTCAACTTGCCCTTGCCCGGGACCTTGAAATCAGTCGCGCGGTACTGATCGCCGTAGGCATGGCGCCCGATGATGATCGGCTTGGTCCAGCCGGGCACCAGCCGTGGGACGTTTTTGCAGAGAATCGGCTCGCGGAAGATGACGCCGCCAAGAATATTGCGGATGGTGCCATTGGGCGAACGGTACATCTCTTTGAGCTGGAATTCCTTCACCCGCGCCTCATCGGGCGTGATGGTCGCACACTTGACGCCAACGCCGACCCGCTTGATTGCTTCGGCGGCGTCGATCGTAATCTGATCGCGCGTCTCCTCGCGCTTCATGATGCCAAGGTCGTAATAAAGCAGATCGATGTCGAGATAGGGGTGGATCAGCTTCTGCTTGATGAGAGCCCAGATGATTCGAGTCATCTCGTCGCCGTCGATCTCGACGACGGGGTTCTTCACCTTGATCTTCGCCATTGCGGACGAACCTTTGATGTGGGGATGTGCTGAGAGGCAAGCAAAATGCCCGCGCCTTATGGCGCGGCCTGAGCGATCCTGCAAGCTCCTCGTGGAGCTTCTCGGCTTGAGGCTCGCGAGCAATCCCGCCATGTTCAAGGCATGGGCGGGACCGAGCATTTGCTTGCCGGTCGGGAATGACGGGTGGCGCTGAGCAACGGCTTTGAAAAAAACCTGGCGACGAATACGAGCCGGATATGACAGGCGCCGCCGTCTGCTGCGCCAGGCCATGCTGCAACCCGTTCTGGTGGGCTGGCCGGCATTGCGCGATGTGGTGATGAGGGCGTTGGCGGCGCGCGGTCATCTGGTGCTGTGCGAGCTTGGCAACGTGCGCTTCTTCGTTGATCCGAGCGACCGTGTCGTCGGTGCCTGGCTGATGTGGCATGGCGGTTGGCAGCGGCGCGAAATCGAGGCGGCGGTGGA
>CATPCO010000074.1 GCA_955652925.1 uncultured Xanthobacteraceae bacterium
CGTCAGGCCCGAGACCGTCGTGCGTTGGCATCGAATGGGCTTTGCTGCTTATTGGCGATGGAAGTCCCATTCGCCCGGTGGCCGACCGCGGATCAGCAGAGAGGTGCGCGACCTTATCCGAAGAATGAGTTTTGAGAACCCACTCTGGGGAGCTCCCAAGATCCATGGCGAGCTGCTCAAGCTCGGCATCGAGGTCGCCCAGTCCACGGTTTCGATCTACATGGTTCCCCGGCAAGATCGGCCATTGCAGACCTGGAAGACCTTCCTTCGCAATCATACCGAGGGGATTGCGTCGATTGATCTCTTTGTGGTTCCGACGATTGCCTTTGAGCAACTATTCGCATTTCTTGTTCTCGGCCACGGCCGGCGGCGGCTGTTGTGGATTGCGGTGACCCGGAATCCGACGGCCGAGTGGCTGGCACGCCAAATCACCGAAGCGTTTCCGTGGGAGAGGGCACCGAAATATCTCATCCGCGACAATGACCGAGCATTCGGCGTCGCGTTCAAGGCTCGCGTGCGAGCAATGGGCATCCGGGACCGGCCCACCTCGTTCCGCTCGCCCTGGCAGAACGGATATGTTGAACGCTTGATCGGGTCGATCCGGCGCGAGTGCACTGATCATTTGATCGTGTTCAGCGAAGAGCACCTACGGCGAATTCTTGCGAACTACGCTACCTATTACAATGAGGTGCGAACTCACGCTTCGCTTGGGAAGGACGCGCCATGCACGCGTCCGATCGAGCGGTTCGGAGACATTATCGCGCAACCTATCCTTGGCGGGCTACGCCACCGATATGCACGAATCTGAGTTTTCGGAGGCGACAGGGGTCGGCGGACGCGCGAGTCCGAACATATCGCCCGAGCTTCGGTTCGGTATGCGTCCTGCCGGCTAAAGGTTCAGCAGCGCCCGCTTTCGCTTCGAGAATGCCCGGCGCTCGTACCGGTCAAGCTTTTCAAGCTCGGGCAAGGCGCGGATCAAGGCCGCAGCCCGTTCCGCTTCATCAACCCCGCCGCCAACGACCCCTGCGCGCGTAAGAACCGCCTCAAACGCGCCTCGTACCCGATTAAGCTCGAGCTCAGCTTCCGCCGCGAGCCGCGCCTGCCCAAGCGAGTCCCCGGCCCCCAATTGCGCCAATTTTCGCGCGAGCACCTCGATTTCCCGGCTGCTGGCTCGGTCGCTCGTGATCGCGATCGAGAGCCCGTGCTTGACCGCGTTGCGGCTCGAGCGCGCCTTCCCAGCCAGCGTCTTGGGCCCGCGGCTTAGCGCACCATTGCGGCGGTTACTGGCAACCTGTCTATCCGTGGCCATTACGAGAGTTGCGCAATTCTTCCGGCGCGGTCTTCAGTTCAGGAGCTGCATCTGCGCCATTTTTCTTCGGTACCCGCTCCACCTCAGTAATTGCGCCTGGGCCATTTTTCGGCTCGGCCATGAGAGCTCTCGAGATTTGCGCCGCCTCCTTTTGCTTACGGCTTCGCCTCTGATCCAACTGACGCAACGATAAATCCCGTCGACGTTGAGCACTAACCTCCCTTCTATGGATGCTGTCCATCTCGATTCGTCGAGACAGGAAGGTTTCACTTTGAATGGCAGCTTGATTGATCATGGGCCGTATCTCAGATTCCCTTTCCTTTGCTAACCATTCGAGATCGTCTTCGTTTTCTGTCCCATACCGCAATCGGTTTTTCACTGCCCGCCTAACACCTTGGGGGACAGAAAATTGCAACATCGCCCCCTGCCATTTCGCAAACCGCATTGCCATGAATTGCGAGTTCACGATTTCATTTACCCAGATCCATTCGATTACCCCCTTGGGACGAAGCTCGTGGACTATCGCCTCAAACAGTCGACGGTAAAGCTTACCCTCTACTTCTGCTGCCAGCCAGATTGGCGGGCCTGGCAACCAGCGTGGTCGGCGAACAACTTCGGCTGCTGCGGGGTCCGGTTTCATGGAAGCTTACTCCTACTTTCTGGTCATATCCCCCAATCCAAACTGGAACTACTCGGTTTGCTGACGGTTCCTTCCATTCGCCATCCCGCACCGAAGTATTCGGCTCCGTTGATTGAAAAGTAACAAACAGCCTCGTATTTCGCAGCTGCGGATCCGGTACATTTGCGAGTGTCCACTGCATCTCCGCGCGCTGACAGGCGATGCTCTCTCTCCTCGACCTCAAGAACAAACTTCAACGAGGCAACAAATGCCCTTACATTGTGCCTGATCTCTGCTCCCTATGGTCTTGCCCTTCGGGAGGGGTGTGCCGGGATTTGCGATGTCGAGCATCGACCTCTCACCTCCTTTTTCCGAACAAGCCGCGCGCTTGCCACACCGGCGTCGTGTGCACCAGGGTGCGAACGACACTCCCGTTGCGACAAATCGAGAAGGGATTCAAAAGCTCCTCTCCCTCGGCGCAATGTCCGGAACTCGACATTCCCGCGCTTAATGGCCTGCCCAATCGACCCGCCATTTGTGCATAACGTTCGGTCCCTGGACTTTAAATACGCCAGATACGCCAAGAAGTTGGGCTGACTGCGCCGGGACTTATGGATCTCCGCCCCCGCTGGGTAAGCTCTGGGTCGGTGAATTCCGAGCCGAAACCAGTCCGGCTTGGTCCTGGCGGGACCATCGGCTTCCTCCGATTGTTGTTTACAACAATATCAATCTAAAGTAGAATTTGGGTTCGTTCTGCCAAAAATGTGTTTGGAGATGAGTACACGCCCGCCTTCGCCAAGCGGCAACGGCTGCTATCGCCGGAGCAGTACGACATTGTGGAGGTGCGCACCTCTCGTGGCGTTAGTCGGGTGATGCTGTTCTCGAAGGCCATCATACAGGCCGAGTGGGAGGCGAATGCACCGCTACGCGAGGCTATGGCTATCAAGCGTGAGCGATTGCGGGTCCGGAGAACGAAGCGGGCGGCCAAGC
>CATPCO010000075.1 GCA_955652925.1 uncultured Xanthobacteraceae bacterium
AGGCCGTGAAGTACGTGCGCGCCCTCTATAAGGAGGCCATGGAGCCGGAAGTCCTCTCCTGGGACGACGCCGGCAACAATCGCTACCTTGCGTCGGCCCGGGGATCGTGGATTCACAATCCGATATCGGCGTACCGGTCGTTTCAGAAAGCAACTCCCGACTTGGCCGACAAGATTTTCATCTGGAAATCACCGGCTGGACCCGCGCGCAGGTTGGCCGGCAGCTCGCCCAACTCCTATGGGATCTGGCGTTTCGCGCGCAACAAGGACACCGCAACCGAGTTCCTGCGCTACTACGCCGACCATTGGGTCGCGGCGTTCGAGGCAAGTACCGGATACAACCACCCACTGTTCGCCAACCTCGTGCCTTCCCCCATGTCGATCTTGTCGAACGATCCGAGCTCGCATCCGCCCGACAAGCTGCAAGTGCTGCAGACCGCAGCCGAGTGGCACGCAGTGTTCGGCTATCCGGGGCCGGCGGGGCCGGCGTCCGACGAGGTCGTCAACAATTTCATCATCGTCGACATGATGGCCAAGGCGGCGACCGACCAGGCCACACCCGAAGAAGCGATCGCGTGGGCCCAGAAGGAGATCGAGCCGATCTATCGGAAATGGGCGGCGCGAGCCTGAGGCTCGTGTTGACGCTCAGCACAGCCACCAGCACGGCCGCACTCCGCTGCGTACCACACTGCGCAACCCGGGCAGGCCCGGGTTGCGTCGGGGAGAGAGCAGGCCCGTTGTGCGGCACCGCTGTACTTCAACACGACCGCAACGTTTACGGCCACGCCCCGCACAGCGAGTGAATCGAGATGGCCGCGGTCGCTGTCAACGAGATCAGGAAGACGTTCGGGGGCGTGAATGCCGTCAACGGCATCAGCCTGGAGGCGCGCGACGGCGAGTTCATGGTGCTGCTTGGACCGTCGGGATGCGGAAAGACCACGCTCCTGCGCATCATTGCCGGCCTGGAGAAGCCGACCTCCGGCCAGGTGCTCATTGATGGGCAGGTCGTCAACGAGCTGCCGCCGCGCGGGCGCGGCATCGCCATGGTCTTCCAAAGCTACGGGCTCTATCCGCACCTCACCGTCTGGAAAAACATCGCCTTCCCGCTGCGGACGCAGGGGACGGCGACGGACGAAATCAAACGCAAGGTCGAGTGGGCGGCGCGCCTTCTCGGCATCGACCATCTCGCGCAACGGCGCCCGCGCGAACTCTCCGGCGGCGAGCGTCAGCGGGTCGCGCTCGCTCGCGCGCTGGTTCGCGATCCAACGGTGTTCCTGCTCGATGAGCCGTTGTCGAACCTCGACGCCAAGCTGCGCGCGAGCGCGCGCAGCGAGCTCAAGCAGTTCCAGCGCACGGTGCGCACCGCCACCATTTACGTCACCCACGACCAGGTTGAGGCCATGGGAATGGGCGATCGCATCGCGGTGATCGATCACGGCAAGCTGCGTCAGGTCGGCACCCCGAGCGAAATCTACGAGCATCCGGCCAACGAGTTCGTGGCGACCTTTTTGGGCACGCCGCCGATGAATCTGATCGAGCGCGAAGGCGGATCGATGGGTTTTCGTCCCGAGAATTTCCTGCCCAAGGAGCTGCTCAATGGCGCGCCGGTTATCGAGCTCCCGTTCCGAGTCGATCGCGTCGAGTATCTTGGCTCAGAACACATCCTGTATGGCGAGCTCGAGGGCCGAGCCGCCAAGCGCGAGGTGACGGCAAAATTGCCGGCGCACGCGACTCTCAACGGCATTTCACCCGGCGCCTGGCACGCATTCGCCGTGCGCGAGACGGAGCTGCGCTATTTCGATCGCGAGGGGCGCAGAACCCAACACCCATAACCCGCAACAGGGGCATGTCGCCATGACCGCGATCGCAATCGAGGCTCCCCGGCCGAAATCGCGCTTCCTGCTCGACCGTCCGGAGCTCGTCGGCCCGCTCTTCATCGCGCCGGCAATCCTCTATATTTTCGTCCTGGTCGCGCTCCCGTTCTTCCTTGCCCTTTATTACAGCATCAGCGCCTTCACCATTTTCGATCCGAACTATCAGTTCGTCGGGCTTAACAACTTCATCGATGTCATCGACAGCAACATCTTCCGGCGCACGCTGATCAATACCTTCATCTTCACCATCGGGGCCCAGATCATCGGCCTCCTGCTCGGCAAATTTGCCGCCATGCTGCTGATGCAGGAATTCCCAGGCCGCGGAATTGCCCGCGCGCTGGTCGTGCTGCCGTGGGCGGTGCCGGTGTCGCTCGCGACGCTGGCCTGGCTGTGGATGTTCGATTCTCTCTACAGCGTCATCAACTGGACGTTCGTCGCCTTGGGCTTGATGGATCCCGCGCATCGCTGGCAATGGCTCGGCCAACAGGATCTGGCGATGATCGCCGTCACCGTCGTGCATGCCTGGCGGCTGTTTCCATTCGGGGTGGTGATTTTCATTGCGGGATTCACCTCGGTGCCGAAGGATATCCTCGACGCTGCGACCGTTGATGGCGCCGGCTTCTGGCGCCGGAACTACCAGATCATTCTGCCCATCATCGCGCCGATCATCGTGATCGCGTTGATCTTCGGCACGGTGTTCACGTTCACCGATCTCAGCGTCGTCTATCTCCTTACCAAAGGCGGTCCCATCAACGGCACGCATGTACTGGGATCGCTGGCCTTCCAGGTCGGCATCCTGTCGGGTGACGTCGCCCACGGCGCTGCGATCTGCCTGTTTCTGTTTCCGTTCCTGCTGGTCGCGGTCGTCTTTCTGTTGCGCGTGCTGCGCCGCCGGGAGATTTGAGATGACCCGGCTGATGAGAAGGCTTGCAGGAGAAGGCGGGTTCTACGCCGCCGTGATCACGCTTGTGAGCTTTGCCGCCTTTCCGTTCTATTGGATGCTGATCACGACCTTCAAGACTGACGGCGACCTCTACAATCTGAAATCCAATCCGTACTGGTTCAACGCGGCTCCCACCCTTGAACACCTCAAATATCTGTTCGAGGACACGCTGTTCCTCCAGTGGCTGTGGAATAGCGCCCTGATCGGACTGTGCGTGGTCGCGATCACGATTCTGGTCGCGGTCCCCGCCGGCTACAGCCTCGCTCGCATGCCGGGCCGCGCCGGCGAGAATCTTGGCATCGGCATCTTCCTCACTTATCTCGTGCCGCCGACCCTCCTGTTTCTGCCACTGTCGCGCCTCGTCTCCGACCTCGGGCTGCAGGACTCGTTGTGGTCGCTGGTCGTGGTCTATCCGACCTTCACAATTCCGTTCTGCACCTGGCTGCTGATGGGATTTTTCAAATCAATCCCGCGCGAGATCGAGGAAGCGGCGATCGTCGACGGTTGCACCGTGGTGGGTGCATTCGCGAAAACGGTGCTGCCACTTTCGCTGCCGGCCATCCTCACCGTGATCATTTTTGCATTCACGCTGACCATGCAGGAATTCGTCTATGCGCTGACCTTCATCTCGTCCTCGGACGAGAAGCCCGTCACGCTCGGAGTGGCGACCGATCTCATTCGCGGCGATATCTTCTATTGGGGTGAGCTCATGGCTGCCGCGCTGATTGCCAGCGTGCCGGTTGCGATTGCGTACAATCTTTTCCTCGATCGGTTCATCAGCGGCATCACGGGAGGGGCGGTGAAGTAACGGAAGCGCGTGCCGCGTTCGAAGGAACCATCGTAAGGTGATTCAGTGTCAGCGAACCCTCTATAGCGCTAGTTCCTGTAGCCCGCATGAGCGAAGCGACATGCGGGGTGATCCGGATGTCGGCTACGCCTCATCCGGGCTACAGCCGCTACTGCAAAATCTCCAGCGCGAGCGGCTTGAGACGAAAGTTGTTGCAGGCGTTGAACAGGACCGGACAGTTGGAAATGGCGACGATCTGCGGCATCAATGCGCGCATCACAATGTAATCGCCGGGCTTGCCCTTGGGTGGGCGGATCTCCCATTTGCCGTCCGCATCGTACGCGACCGTCATGAAGATATTGAAGCAGGCATCGGTGTTGAAGCTCCATCGATCCATGCCGTAGCCGCGAATGGCTGCCTCCAGATTAGACTGGCAGTTGGGAGCGCGCTTTGCGGCTTCGCCGTAACGCGCGATGTTCAGATGCTCGCTGCAAAATCCGCCGCCGCAATAGTTCTCGGCCGTGAGGTCTGCCTCGATCTTCCACATCTGCCGGGTACGGTTGCTGTAGAGGGTGTGCGGCGCGGTCAATTTCCAGCTCAGGTTCACGGCCCGGCTTGAATGCATGCTCAGGAGCTCGCGGACATCATCGCGACTGAAGGAGATGAAGTCCGCGACCTGCTCGCCCTCCGGCTGACTGATGCGCAGCCGCTGACCGGTCTCGATCTCGAAGCTGATGTGTCCACCCGGAACCACCGCGACCGGCACCCCAGGCTCCAGGACCGCGCTCGCACCACTCATTTGAATACTCATTCGAGCTCACATTCGATCCGACTTGCCACAGCGGGCGTGAAGCCTCAAGTCAGGGGTCTCGCTATCCGCCAAGGCGCGGCCGGATCACTTTCTCAAAGGCTTGGACCTCGGTCTCCGGCAACTCGTAGCCGCGCTCGAGATCATGCGCCGGGAACAGGAATACGTTATCGACACCAGCCTCTTCCCGCGCCTGCAAAAGGCGCTCGGCACAACGTTCCGCCGGTCCGAACAGCCCAAA
>CATPCO010000076.1 GCA_955652925.1 uncultured Xanthobacteraceae bacterium
AGGGATATTGGATCGCGAACGTCGATATCACGGATCCGGACGGCTACAAGGCTTATGTGGCTGCGAACGCGGAACCATTACGCAAATACCGCGGACGATTTCTGATCCGAGGCGGAAAGTCGCAAAGCGTTGAAGGCAAGCTTCGCTCCCGGATTGTTGTCATTGAGTTTCCCGATTTTGCGACCGCTGTCGAATGCTATCGCTCTCCGGAATATCAGAAGGCACTTAAGCTCCGCGTCGGCAAGTCGGATGCTGACCTCGTGATCATCGAGGGCTACGACGGGGTCCAGCCGTGAGTCTGACGCCGGTCCCCTGCAGACATGCCTTTCGCGCGCAGCGAGCCTCCGAGCATTGAGCGAAGCAAGTTCTCGCGCGGCAAAGCCGCCGGAGCACTGCTTGTGGGCAAAGCTCGGCGCTCTTTTTCTGGTGCTGGCCGCCCTCGGCTTGCCCATCAACGATCTCGTTCGTTACGCGCTCCTCGTCTTCGCCACCGTCATCGTTTGCTTTGGCTCGATTTCGCGGCGCCGGCTTGCATGGTTCGCGGCCGTGCTGGCGGTTGTGGTCTGCGCCATTGGGCAAACCTTCTTGCGCGCTCCCCGGATCGAGGAAGGCCATAATATCTTTCTGGTAGACGGCCCAGGCGGCGCGCTCGAAGCCGGATTGCCGCACGCGGCTTTCCAGGTCATGGCCGCGGAGTTCGATGCCAGATATCCCCCGCAACGGCGCTGCAGCCCCGCCGTCTACGGTTGCTGGCGCGGTGACGGCTTTCCGCGCGAGCCGTACGCGTTCTCTGCCGACGGCATCTTCGAGCGACCCGCGCAATCGCGGCGCGTGAGCGACATAGCATTCGCCGATCCAACATGGCTTCGCCTCGGTTTCATCAACGAGATTGGATACAACTGGAATTCCCTCGTCAGCGATGTCGAGCGTGCCGCACGCAATACTGTTTTTTGGGCATTCCTGCACCGCTGGCGCCTCGAAATGCCGTGGTTCGTCATGTATCGCTTTCCCGCAGATTACGCCGGCAGCGAGCTCTGTTGGCGTGGCGAGGTGCTGTGGGAACACGCGAGCGAGCAGTTCGAGCTTGTCTCGCATTCTTCCATGCAATGTCGGGTGCTGAGAGATGATGATGCCGGGCGGCAAATCTTCGGCGTCGCCATCAAGCAGGAGCCGCCGCTCGCCATGGAGTTTCGGCCGACCGGCAAGATCAGGATTGCTCAACTGTCAGACCTGGCAACAGGTATTGTCGCCGTCGGGGTGGTGCTGGCTGCGCTTGTGCGCTGGCGAGCGCGTCGTACCGCAATCGCGTTCGGGCTCATTTCGCTTACGCTCATCGTTGTCTTCCTCAATGATGCGAGCTTCATCGGCGGAGTACGGCCGTTCGATTCCGGCGATGACGGCCTCGTTTATGACGGTTTGGCCCGCGAGATGTTGCGGCAACTCTTGCAGGGAAACATCAGCGCGGCGTTGGAGGGCGGAGAGAAGGTGTTCTATTTCACGCCCGGCATGCGATATCTGCGCGTGATCGAGCACGTGATCTTTGGCGAGACTTATCTCGGTTATCTCTCCTTGATCCTCCTGCTGCCCTTCCTGGTGCTCGCGATGTTCCGGCGCTTTTTGCCGCCGGAATTGGCGTTCGCGCTGACGTTCGTGTTTGTTGCCATACCCGTCGGCGTGCTGTTCGGGTCGAGCCTCGTGCAATACGTCAAATGGGCGGCCCGCGGCTTCGCTGATCCCGCTGCCTATATTCTCTTTCTCGCGGGTTTTGTTCTGCTTGTCGGCCGCGACGCAGGCGGTCCGCAGAACGGCCTCGCGGGAGCAAGCGCCGCGGGATTGTTGTTTGCGCTTGCGCTGTTCGTGCGGCCGAACATTGCTCCGGCCGCGGGCGTCCTCCTCGGCGCAAGCGGTGTAGCGGCGCTATGGCAACGGCAATATCGGCGTGTGGCAGGTCTGATTATCGGTTTCGTGCCGGTGCTGGGGATGGCATTCCATAACTGGTTCTATGGCGGTGCTTTTGCGCTGTTCACCGCAACCGCCGCCCATCCTGGCGCGCTGGTAATGCCGCCGTCAGCCTATCTCGCCGCCGCGGGCGAGCTCGCCCATTTCAATCTTCACGGCGAGCATGTCGCCGCGGCGCTGCACCAGCTCGGCGGCTGGCTCGCCGGGCCATCGGAATCCGTTTTCATGGCGCCGGTCAATGCCGCGGCACTCGTGATCGTGGCGCGGATGGCGTTATGGAATAGGATCGACCCCTGGCTGCGCCTGACCGCATGGGCAACGCTCGCCCAGCAATGTGTGGGCATCTTCTACGCTACCGCGGGGCGTTATTATTACCTCACCTGGCTGCTCACATTGCTGGTCACGGCGGTCTGGATCGAGCGCGAAGGGCTCGAACTCATGCGGCGCCGCTATCCGAGGGCTGCCGATCGGTTCGCGAATTATCCCGGACGCCGGTTGGTTGGCCGGATATTGCAGCAGATCGGGTAGCAGACGACTGCGAAATATAATCCTAACGCGTAGGCCGCAGCAGCGCGGAGGTGTGGCGCGCGATCATCAGCTCCTCGTCGGTTGGAACGACGTAAAGCGCAAGCCTGCTGCCCTGCCGCGAGATCAGCATCGCATGGGCGGCATTCGCCGCCGCATCGAGCTCTGCCCCGAGCCATTCAAGTCTTGCGGCGACGCGCGCGCGCACGTCCGCCGAGTTCTCACCGATGCCTGCCGTGAACACGAAAGCGTCGAGGCCGCCCAAGGCGGACGCCAGCATGCCGGCATGAAGGGCGACCCGATAGCAGAAATGATCCAGGGCGAACTGCGCGCGCGGATCCTTGCTCGCTTGCAGCTCGCGCACATCATTGCTGATTCCGGACAGGCCCTTGAGCCCGCATTCGCGATAAAGCAGATCCGCAACGGCCGCGGCGCTCATTCCTTTCTGTTCAATGAGGTAAAGCAGCACTCCCGGATCGATCTGCCCGGGCCGGGTACCCATCGGAATGCCGTCGAGCGCGGTAAAGCCCATGCTGCTTTCGACGCTGCGTCCGCCAGCGAGCGCGCACATCGACGCGCCGCTGCCGAGATGCGCGACAATCACGCGGGCCGATGCGATTTCCGGCGCGACCTGCGGCAGCCGCGTTGCAATGTATTCGTACGACAGGCCGTGGAAGCCGTAGCGGCGCACGCCCTCGGTATAGAAGCGCTCGGGAATCGCATAGTGATCCACAATCGCGCTGTGCCCGCGATGGAACGCCGTATCGAAGCATGCCACTTGGGGCAGATCAGGAGAACGCGCGAGAATTGAACGAATGGGCGCAAGGTTGTGCGGCTGATGCAGCGGCGCGAGCGGCACATATCGCTCAAGACGCGCGAGCACTTCGGCGGTGACCAGAACCGGTCGATCGAAGTCAGGACCGCCATGCACCACCCGGTGACCGATGGCAGTAGGATTGATCCGCAGCTCGTCACGCAGCCAGGCGGCTGCCGCATGCAGCGCCGCGGGTACATCCGCAACGTCCTCTGGACGAAATTCGCGATCGGCAGATTGAGCCCCATCAGCGTCGCTGCCGCGCAGCCGCGGACGCGTGCCGATCCCGTCGATTTGCCCCTTTATCTTGCGCGTCAGCTCCCCGGAGGATTGAGCCGCGAATACCTGGAACTTGACACTGGAGGAGCCCGCATTGACGACGAGGATGGTATCCATCGCAGGTCACGTGGCCGGCAAGGCCGGCAAGGGTGCGCCAGTGCGGCGCGCGTGCGCGTACAGAACGGCAACGGCGCAGGAGGCCATGCGGGCGCGCACGGAGTCCGCGCGCGAGGTCAGGATGATCGGCACGCGCGCGCCCAGCACGATTCCCGCCGCGTCGGCTTTGGCAAGAAAGCTGAGATTCTTGGCCAGCATGTTTCCCGCTTCGAGATCGGGCACGACGAGGATTTGCGCCCGCCCCGCCACCGGGGACTTGATACCTTTGATCTCGGCCGCCTGCGGATCGATTGCGTTGTCGAATGCGAGCGGCCCGTCGAGAACGCCCCCGGTAATCTGCCCGCGCTCGGCCATCTTGCAGAGCACTGCGGCGTCAATAGTGGACGGAATCTTCGGGGTCACGGTCTCGACCGCAGAAAGG
>CATPCO010000077.1 GCA_955652925.1 uncultured Xanthobacteraceae bacterium
ATCACCTACCGGATGCCGCTCGCCGAGATCATCCACGACTACTACGACCAGCTGAAGTCGCGCAGCAAGGGCTATGCCTCGCTCAACTACGAGGTGGTCGGTTTCGAGGAGGCGAACCTCGTGAAGCTCGACGTGCTCGTCGCCGGGTCACCGGTCGACGCGCTGTCGATGATCGTGGACAGGAGCAAGGCACAGCAGCAGGGGCGCCGCCTCGCGGAAAAGCTCAAGACCCTCATTCCGCGCCAGCAGTTCGAGGTCCCCATCCAGGCCGCGATTGGCGGCAAGATCGTTGCTCGCGAGACCGTGCCCGCGATGCGCAAGGACGTCACCGCGAAGTGCTACGGCGGCGACGTGACCCGAAAGCGGAAGCTGCTCGAGAAGCAGAAGGAAGGGAAGAAGCGCCTGAAGCGCGTTGGCAACGTCGAGATTCCGCAGGAGGCCTTCATGGCTGTGTTGAGCCTGGACTGATGGAACGCATTCGCAGCCTCTACCTGCACGTGCCCTTCTGCACCTGGGTCTGCAAGTACTGTGACTTCAACGCCTACGCGGTCCTCGAGGGCTTGATTCCTCCGTACGTCGACGCGCTCAGCCACGAGATCGAGGTGGCCGGCGCCGAGCTTCCCATCGGCCCGCTCGAGACGGTCTTCATCGGTGGCGGCACGCCGAGCTTGTTGACGAGTGCCCAGGTGCGGCAGGTGTTGGAGCGCGTGCGGGCGATCGGTCTGGCGCCGGGGGCTGAGGTAACGCTCGAAGCCAACCCGAGCAATGTCACAGCCGAGAACGTCGCTGGCTGGCTCGATGCCGGCGTCAACCGGCTCAGCATCGGCGTGCAGAGTCTTCAGCCTGACGCGCTGCGTTTTCTCGAGAGGCTCCATTCGGGCACGGACGCGATCGCAGCGATCCGCACGGCACGCAGCGGCGGGTTCGCAAACGTCAGTGCGGATCTGCTGTTCGGGGTACCGGGTGTGAGCCTGGCCGCCTGGCTCGAGACCCTTGAGTCTGTGCTCGCCGAGGGCGTCCAGCATCTGTCCGCCTATGAGCTCACGGTTGAGTCAGGGACCCGGCTGGGCCAGGAGGTGAGGACTGGGCTGGTCAAGATGCCTGGCGATGATGACCAGCTCGAGCAGTACTGGGCTGCGGCGGCACGCCTCGAGGCCGCCGGCTATCCGCATTACGAAATCTCGAACTGGTCGCGACCGGGATTTGCCTGCCGGCACAACCTCGCCGCCTGGAACTATCAGCCCTACCTCGGGGCCGGCGCCGGCGCGCACTCGATGTTCCGCCTGGATGACGGGAGCACGGAGCGCCGCTGGAACGTGAAGGGGCCGCATGCCTACATCAAGCGGGCATCAGACCGAGGCCGCGCGCTCGATGGCAGCGAGACATTGTCGCCGGAGCGTGCGCGCGGCGAGGCGGCGATGATCGGCGTGCGCCTCCTCGACGGCACCGATGCCGCGGACGGCTTTCCCGCCGAGCGGGCACAGTTGGTCGGCGCCGGGCTGCTTGCCGAGCACGACGGCCGTGTCCGGCTTTGGCAATGCCAAGCGGCGACTTGATTTCATAATGGCGGAGGCTCGTCGCCTTTCGTTGGGATTGTCCGAGCAACCAAAAATTTCGGACTGGCGACTGCACGACCTGCGCCGCACTGCGGCCACCGGCATGGCGGGGCTAAAGATCCCGCCGTATGTGGTCGATAAGATGCTCAACCATTCGGGAGGCACAATCCGTGGCGTAGCCGCGATCTATAACCGGTTTGAATATCTTGATGAGCGCCGCACCGCGCTTGATGCGTGGGGACAACACGTAAGCAGCCTCGTGTCGCCGTCACCGAACAATATTGTGAAGCTACGAGCATGACGATCATCCCCCTTGAATTGATCCAGAGTGAATTGGGTAGGCGCTCCATAGCGGGCATCGGCCCAATAGCGCGCGCTGTTTTTTGCCCCTTCCGATACTTGGGCAGCTCGTGTAACCTTTGAAGTTGCCTCTTGATGGATCCCATCGCAGGAGATGGTCATAATGAGGCTTTCGCTAGTTCCCGTTATCGTGGCCCTCGCCGTTAGCACAGCAGCATCACAGGAGCCGCTCCCCACCAACGCGGCCCTGATTGCTCGTGCAAAATCATTTGAACTAGACACGCCATATGTGCCGCCTCCAGGAGATGCGTTGGAGCACCATACGTCGGGTTTTGCGAAGATAATGTGTTCGGCGGTGTTCATTACGGGCCTTGACCCTGATTTTGCGGCTGTAAACGTTGGATACTTCACGAGCCCCTACGCGGAGCGTGCGAAGGTCGGGAAGCCGGTCATCGATCGTGCCACCAAAACAGTTCACATCACGCTCCCAAGTGGGATCACGCGCACGGCCAAATATCTTGGGAGCCAGGGATGCGTGACCCTACCTATCGGCCAGAGCTCGGTGAATTTCACGCCGGTAACCGTCAGGAGCGGATTGCCAGACCCATCGACGCAGCGATGGCCAATGGGTGATGTGCTGGCAGAAGGGCCACTGCCCACGGAGATCAACGCAGCGAAGCTCAAGCAGGCTGTCAACGCAGCTTTCGAGCCGGCTGAAGCGATGACTGCCGCGTTCGTGGTGACATGGAGAGGCTGGCTCGCTGCTGAGCGGTACGGCGAGGGCTTGACCGCACGCACGCCTCTGGAGGGCTGGTCGATGGGCAAAAGCCTCACAGCTACGCTCCTTGGGATTCTAATCAAGCAAGGAGTGTACGAATTGTCGCAGCCGGCGCCTATTCCTGAGTGGCAAACCCCAGGTGATCCGCGCGCTAAAATCCGGATTGCGGATATCCTTCACATGTCGAGTGGGTTACGGATCAAGGCACCACAAGACCCCGATTACGACCCGTCAGGTCCCTATCCGGACCACCTTTACCTTTACACCGGCAGCGTCGATTCTTTTCACTACGCTGCCACGCGGCCGTTGCAATGGCCTCCTAATACAGTCGGGCGTTACCACAACACCGATCCAGTGCTGATCAACTACCTCATTCGACTCGGCGTGGAGAAGCGTGGGGAAGAGTACTTATCATTTCCGCATCGGGCACTCTTCGACAAGCTCGGTATCCGGACGATGGTGATAGAAACCGATCCGTTTGGGAACTTTCTCGGGCAGGGATACGAACTGGCTTCGGGACGCGACTGGGCACGTCTTGGAAATCTGTATCTTCAGGACGGGGTTTGGAACGATGAGCGGATTCTTCCGGAAGGGTATGCCAAGTTCGTAAGTACACTCGCGCCCGCATGTGAAGCCTATAAGCGCCCGATATACTTCGGCTTCTTCTGGATCAACGGTGACGGTAGGTTTCCGGTGCCGAGGGACGCATATTACATGGCAGGTGCGGGAGGCCAGACTACGCTGATCATCCCATCGCATGATCTTGTCGTAGTGCGCCTGGGACACTTCAAGGGTGCCGCTTCTGGAGCGGCGAGCTTCGAAAGGGCGCTCTCGCTCCTGATGCAGGCAGTACCACGGAGGAACTGAACGCGGGGCGATCAAACTGAAGACCCCCGCGTCGATGCGGAGCGCGGACCAGGAGCGGCAAGCCCTGCCGGTCGCCAGCGACGAAAAAGGGTGGTCGCGGCTTTGGCAGCGAGCGCCGCCGCCGTGCTGGCAGGTGTGGCAATGACGGCCACTTGGAGACGGACTAGATCGCTCGCCAGTTTGGTGGTGGACCTGCCGGCGGAGTTCTGGCTGATCAAAGATACTCAAGTGCCCGCACCGACAGAACGATCGCCCGCCTCAACTCGCCAGCGATTGAAAACTTCCGGCCGGCGCGGCGTCTAGCTCGGACCAGTCGAGCTCTTCCTGGATGCGGCGAAAGGCTTCGTCGCCAATCTCGCCTTGCGCGCGCAGGTGGTACAGCGCTTCGCGCTGGGCAGCGATCGCGCGCAGCCGCAGCTCGTCATATTTGGTCGCAGCCTGCGGCTCGTAGTGGTCTTCGGCGACCTTGCGAGCGGCCGCGTATTGCTCGCGCATCATCGTTGCCGCGCGCGACCTGTCGCCGTCGAGGCTGTCGAGTGCCGCCTCCATGACAGCAATCCGCGCGCGGGAAATTTCCCGTTCGACTGCGCCGTCGTCTTGAAGGCGCAGCAAACGGAGCAGCGGCCGCAGCGTAAGGCCCTGGAGCACGAGCGTGCCGAGCACCACGCAGAACGCGCATAGCATGATCAGGTCGCGCCCGGGGAACTGTGCGGGCAGCGCGAATGCGGTTGCCAGCGTAACGAGGCCGCGCATCCCGCTCCAGGATATGACAATTGTGCCGCGTGGATCCCGCGAGACCAGCCGGTCCGCGACGCTGGGACGCCAGCGCCTGATGGCGGCGACGGTCGCTCGGTACACCGCGAGGTAGGCAATGCGAACCACGATTACAAGTGCGAGCACGGTAAGCCCGAAGACCAGCGAGCCCCAACGCTGCTCCGGCGACAAACGTTCGATGATGGGACGGGCTTGCAATCCCATCAGCACAAAAGCCAGCACATTGACAACGAAGACCGCGGTCTCCCACACCGCATAGGAGGTAATCCGCAGACGGGGACCCAACCGTCCGGAGGCCGCTTGCGCCAGCGTCATGGCGTAGACCATAACCGTAATGATCGGCGACAGCGTCAAACGCTCCGACAGAAGCCACACCCCGAAGGTGCTGATGAATTG
>CATPCO010000078.1 GCA_955652925.1 uncultured Xanthobacteraceae bacterium
AAGACAATTGTTTGGGTCGTGCTCGCCCATGTGACAGTCTTCTTTGTCTGCGCACTGATGTGTCATGGGGAGATCGCGCGCACTCGGCCCTCCCCGCAACACCTCACGTCGTTCTACCTCTGGATTTCGGCAGGCGGCGCCCTCGGAGGCCTTAGCGCAGGGTTGATCGCGCCGTATCTCTTCAACTGGGTTGCGGAATATCCTGTGCTGATTGCGCTTGCGGCTCTCTGCCGCCCCGGGTTTGCGTTGCCGGCGGATCGGCGATGGCGTTACGCGACACTCGTCGCACTCGCGGCAGCCGCGTCCCTTCTCATCAGCTGCAAGTTCTTTCCCTTCCTCTTCGACGAGACCACCTTCAACCGCATCGCCGCGTTCATACTGGCTGCATCACTGGCGTTCGCCCGAGCCCCTCTGGCTTTTTCGGCGCTGATCGGATCAGTCCTGTTTGCGAATCACATCCTCTTTGAACAGCCAGGGACGATCTCGCTGCGCAGCTTCTTCGGCGTTGCCAGGGTGGTGGAAAGCCCGGACCATCAGTTTCGGATTCTCCAGCACGGAACCACCATGCATGGCGCCCAGCGCATCCGTGACGAGGATGGCGAGCCCTTCACCGGGCCGCCGGAGCCTTTGCTGTATTATTGGGACGGCTCCGCGATTGCCCAGACATTCGAGGCAGCGCGGGCATCAACGCAACGGCCGGTTCGCTACGCCGTCATCGGTCTGGGGACAGGATCGCTCGCTTGCCGCGCCGGTCCCGAGGACAGCATCGACTTTTTCGAGATTGATCCCGCTATTGTTCGCATTGCGCAGAATCGACACCTGTTCACGTTTCTTTGGGTGTGCCGCCCGGATGTGCCGATCGTGCTGGGCGATGCGAGACTCACGCTCGCACAGGCACCCGCTGGAGCCTACGATTTGATCGTCGTTGATGCGTTTTCGTCCGACGCCATCCCGGTTCATCTGCTTACGCGCGAGGCGATGGCGATCTACCTCGATAAGCTCGGGCCGCACGGCATCATCGTCATGCACGTTTCCAACCGGCATCTCGAACTCGCGTCGGTTGTGGCTGGGGTCGCAGGGGCAAACGGTCTCGTTGCGCTGCTCAATGACAGTGCCGATGTTGATGAGCTTGTCCAGCCATACAAGTTCGCTTCCACGGTTGTCGCGGTTGCACGCGCCAAGGAGGATTTCGGACCGCTGACGCAGGCTGCGGGGTGGACTGAGCTTCCCTCCGATCCGAACCAGCAAGTGTGGACCGATAATTATTCAAATGTTCTTGGTGCGGTTCTGCGCAAGTTCAAGGAATGAAAGTCCGTGAGCGCACACGACCTTTGGGAGCACGGAACAAGTACGGCCAAACGCTTTGGGGTATACCCGAGATCGGGCCGCGCCCCGGGATGACGCCTCTATGATTCGGCCGCAAGACAAACCATATATGCCCCTGCAATCATTTTTTCTTGGGTCCGAGCGCCACGATGTGGTCACCGCCGTGGCATAGTGAGCAATTGATTCGCTAAATCTCCTATTGAATTCGCAAATGGCCAAGATCGCTAAAGCCGCTGTGAGAAAATCAGCCGAGCAGATGGGAAAAGATCTGTTTTCGGACCTGCCCGACGCGGCACCCCGCCGGATCAGCGGGAAGGGAACGCGCGTCGGCCGGCGGCTGGGCGCGGATTCAGACTATACCGCTCGCCATATCGAGGTGCTCGAAGGCCTCGAGCCCGTGCGCCGCCGTCCCGGCATGTATATCGGCGGCACCGATGAAAGAGCGCTGCACCACCTGTTCGCCGAGGCCATCGACAACTCAATGGACGAGGCGCTTGCCGGCCACGCCTCTTTCATCGATGTCAGTCTGGAGGCGGATGGCTTCGTGACCGTGATTGACAACGGACGCGGCATTCCTGTCGATGCCCATCCGAAATTCCCGAAAAAATCGGCGCTCGAAGTAATCATGTGCACGCTGCACGCGGGCGGAAAGTTCGATTCGAAAGTCTACGACACTTCCGGCGGACTGCACGGTGTGGGCGTCTCGGTAGCCAATGCGCTCTCCGAGCGCATGGAAGTCGAGGTCGCGCGCGAGCAGACGCTCTACCGGATGGTATTCGAGCGCGGCAAACCCAAAGGCAAGCTGGAAAAGCTCGGCCGCGTCGCCAACCGTCGCGGCACCAAGGTACGCTTCCGGCCTGATCCGCAAATCTTCGGGGCGAACGCGCAGTTCAAACCTGAACGCGTTTTCAAGATGACGCGATCGAAGGCTTATCTGTTCGGTGGGGTCGAAATCCGCTGGTCCTGTGCCAAGGAGCTGCTCCGGGGCGTCACCGACGTTCCCGAGGAAGCCACTTTCCATTTTGCCGATGGGCTGAAGGATTATTTGTCGGCCACCATCGAGGGCGCAACCCTGGTGCATGCCGATATCTTCACCGGCAGCGCAGGGAAGATCGGCGCTCATGGCGGGGCACAGTGGGCCGTTGCATGGACGGCCGATCGCGACGGCTTTCTCTCCTCCTACTGCAACACGATCCCGACGCCGGACGGGGGCTCGCATGAAGCCGGGCTGCGCAGCGCGCTCCTGAAAGGCATCAAAGACCATGCCGAGCGCGTGGGGCAGGCAAAGCGCGCGGGCGTCGTGACCGGAGACGACGTCATGACCGGTGCAGCCTGCATGGTTTCGGTGTTCATTCGAGAACCTGAATTCCAGGGACAAACGAAGGATCGGCTCGCGACCGCGGAAGCAAGCCGGATTGTGGAGAACGCAATCCGCGATCCCTTCGATCACTGGCTCGCCGGCAATCACGTGCAGGCCAACAAGCTGCTTGATTTCGTGATCGAGCGCGGGGAGGAACGCGTCCGCCGGCGGCAGGAAAAAGAGATCGCGCGCAAGAGCGCCGTGCGTAAGCTGCGCCTTCCCGGCAAGCTCGCAGACTGCACCAATACGGCGGCGCAGGGCTCCGAAATCTTCATTGTGGAAGGCGATTCCGCCGGCGGCTCAGCCAAGCAGGCGCGCGACCGCGCCTCCCAAGCCGTGCTGCCGCTGCGCGGCAAGATCCTCAATGTGGCTTCCGCCGGCAAGGACAAGCTCGCGCAGAATCAGCAGCTCGCCGATCTTGTCCAGGCACTGGGTTGCGGAACCGGGGCGCATTATCGCGACGAGGAGTTACGCTATCACAAAGTGATCATCATGACCGATGCGGATGTGGACGGTGCGCATATCGCCGCGTTGTTGATCACGTTCTTCTATCGGCAGATGCCGAAGCTGATCGAAAAGGGCCATCTCTATCTCGCCGTCCCTCCGCTCTACCGGCTCAGCCACGGCGGCAAGGTTTTTTACGCGCGCGACGACAAACACCGCAATGAGCTGATCAGAAAGGAATTCCACGCCAACGCCAAGGTCGAGATCGGACGATTCAAAGGATTGGGCGAGATGCTCGCGAGCCAGCTCAAGGAAACCACCATGGACCCGAGGAAACGTACCCTATTGCGTGTCGTGGTGGTCGAGGAGAACCGCAAGACGACCGATAGCTCAGTCGAGCGGCTGATGGGCAACAAGCCGGAAGCCCGGTTTGAATTTATCCAGGAGCGCGCGGAATTTGCCGATGAGGAAATGCTGGACGTATGAGCCGGCGCTCGGGCGGCACAAGTCAGAGACGCATCATAGGGCGGCGCGGCAGAACTTGCACTCTGTGTCCTGCTCTTTGCCCACGTGCTCGCCCGAGCAGCCTTAAGCTAGCGTAACCCGGCCTGCGTTTCCAGACTTAATCCTCGAACTTGAGGTTTGCCGCCTGCACGATACCGCTGAACAATTTGATGTCGCCATCAACAACCGCTCGGAACTCATCCCCCGGGCCGCCGCCGGGATTAACGGCCATCGCCTTGAGCTTCTGGCGAACGCCTTCATCGGCGAGTGCGCGCCGCAATTCGGTTTCAAGCCTGCCGGCGATGGGTGGCGGGGTCTCGCCCCGCACGAAGGCACCACTCCACAGTCCGATGTTGACCTCAGGCAGTCCGACCTCGGCCATGCTCGGAACGTCCGGCAGCTCGGACGAGCGAACCGAACCAGTTACTGCAAGGGCGCGGACCTTGCCGCCCAGCACGAGCGGAACCGTGGGCGGGCCATCGGCAATGGCGAACAATGTCTGTCCGCCCGCTATGCTGAGCATCATCTCGTTGCTGCTCTTATAGGGAATGGCTTGCGCCGGCATGCCGGTCTTGAGCTTGAAGAGCTCGGTCGTGATGGTGAATGCGGGAGAAGAGGTGGCGTAGTTGGAACTTTGCGGATTTGCCTTTGCCCAGGCAACAAGGTCTTTGACTGATTTGATCGTGTCATTCATCGGGCCAGCGAGAATGAGGGGGAAGGACGCGATCATGGTGAGCGGCCGGAAAGTCCTGGTCGGGTGATACGGCAGCTTGGGATAGATCGCCGAAGCAATGGCCATTTGTCCGGTCGCGCCAACGACGAGCGTGTAGCCGTCGGCGGGCTGCCCCATCGCGTATTCGACCGCAAGCCGCCCACCAGCTCCGGGCTTGTTCTCGATCACCACCGGCTGACCGACGTTCTCGGACAACTTCTGCCCGATCAGCCGGGCGAAAAGATCATTGCCGCCGCCCGCGGCAAAGCCAACGAGCAGGTGAACCGGTTTATTCGGATAGTCGGGCCTGCCTTGCGCCCATGCCGGGCACGCCTGCAACAGCGCAATAACTGCGAGCGTACCCATCCGGATGGGGCGATCGAAGAGTCGCATGGGCGTTTCCTCCACTTTGATTTTTGTCGCGCCATTTCGCATTTTTGCAACTTTGCAGCAAGGCTAGTGGATCGTCCTTTGAAGCTGATCCGAGTATCAAGTGGCCATCAGTCCGGGCGCCCGTCGATCTCGTTGCAGGATCGACGGCGAGCCCGCAATCCAGTAACCACCGTGCCTTGTAATAAGACGTGGTGGTTACGGGGTTCCCGGCTCCGTCGCCACGGTCGGTCCCGGGATGCCGAGTCGGATTGGGAACGTATACTGAGCTTCATGACGCGAGCGGCACCCGCAGAAGATGGTTTCAGCAATCGAACATAGCGAGGTGCATCCTCCATCCGGGCGAGATGTTTTCGGCCATCCGCGCGGACTGACGTTTCTGTTCGCCACCGAGATGTGGGAGCGATTTTCCTACTACGGAATGCGCGCCCTGCTCGTTCTGTACATGGTCAAATATCTCCTGCTCCCGGAGCACGTCCACGATGTCATCGGGCTCGAGCCATTGAAGAATTGGCTCGATACCCTCTTCGGCCCGCTCGGAACCCAGGCGCTGTCATCGCAGATCTACGGGTTTTACACCGGACTGGTGTATCTGACGCCTCTGTTCGGCGGACTGCTCGCCGATCGTGTGCTGGGGCAGCATCGCACCATCCTGCTTGGCGCCGCATTGATGGCCATCGGCCATTTCATGATGGCATTCGAGCCACTGTTTCTTTTTGCGCTGGGCATGCTGATCCTCGGCAACGGTGCCTTCAAGCCTAACATCTCAGCCCAGGTCGGTGGACTCTACACCCCGGGCGATCCGCGCCGCGACCGCGCGTATTCGATCTTTTATGTCGGCATAAATATCGGGGCGTTTTTCGCACCGCTCGTTTGCGGGACGCTCGGGGAAGAGTTGGGCTGGCATTACGGTTTTGCCGCTGCCGGCATCGGCATGACCATTGCCCTTCTCATTTATGTCAGCGCTTTGCCGAGTTTGCCGCCCGATGAGTTCCAGAAGACAAGGACGTCGTCCCACCAACAGACACCCCCACCCTTGCCGCCCCCGCAAGCGGGGGAGGCAAGGATGCGGAAAAATGACTGGCTCGGCATCGTTGCACTCGTTGCGTTGCTTATTCCAACAACATTGTTCTGGGCCACATATGAGCAGCAAGGCAACACCATCGTCTTGTGGGCCGACGATCACACCGATCGGTCGATCGATCTTCTGTTGTGGCGAGGCGAAATTCCGGTCACCTGGTTCCAGGCGTTCAACCCCTTCATGATCTTTGCTTTCACCCCCCTCGTCGTTGGCTTATGGCGGCGTCAGGCCCAGCGCGGCAGAGAGCCGTCGACCGTCACCAAAATGGCGCTGGGCTGTTTCGGCGTGACGCTTGCCAACCTGATCATGGTGGCGGCCGCCTGGGTCGCCGCGGGCGATGAGGCGAGCTGGCTGTGGTTGCTCGGCTATTTCGTCGTGATCACCATCGGGGAGCTTTACATCTCCCCAATCGGGCTCTCGCTGGTGTCAAAGCTTGCCCCGGTGCATATGGTGTCGATGCTGATGGGACTGTGGTTTGCAACAAGCTTCGCCGGCAATTTCCTCGCCGGCTATATCGGAAGCCTCTGGAGCGGTATGGACAAGATCATCTTCTTCCTCATGATCGCAGGAATTGCGGCGATTGCCGGCCTCCTGATCTTGGTCTTCGAACGGCCGCTGCGAAGCATGACCGCGGGCCAGACCCTACAATGAGCTCATCCGCCGCCCGAAAGCCCCGCGCGTTTCGTCATATCGAGACCTGGGTCTTCGATCTCGACAACACGCTTTATCCCCACCATGTGAACCTGTGGCAGCAGGTGGGCGAGCGCATCCGTGACTACATCGCAAGCTTCCTTAAAGTCACGAAGGAGGAGGCGTTCCGGCTACAGAAGGATTATTACAAGCGCTTCGGCACCTCGATGCGAGGTCTTATGACGCTGCATGGAATGCAGCCTGACGATTTTCTCGATTTCGTTCACCAGATCGATCATTCGCCGCTCGAGCCCAATGCCGCCCTGGGCGCCGCGATTGAAACGCTTCCCGGCCGCAAGCTGATCCTGACCAACGGCACACGCCGCCACGCCGACGCGGTGCTCGCGCGGCTCAAGCTCGATCACCACTTTGACGATGTGTTTGATATCATCGCCGCCGATCTGGAGCCCAAGCCGTCCCCCGCCACGTATGACCGCTTTCTGCGGCTGCACAACGTCGATGCCGGAAGGGCCGCCATGTTCGAGGACCTTGCGCGCAACCTTGCCGTGCCACATGCGCTTGGCATGACAACGGTGCTGGTGGTGCCGGAGCACTCGCGCGAAATCTTTCGCGAGGGTTGGGAGCTCGAGGGCCGCGATGCGCCGCACGTGGATCACGTCACCGACAATCTGGTCGGATTTCTACAAGCAATCAGCGCGGGATGAGCCTGCCCATGCCACATGCCGAGCTTGCAAGAGTCATCGATAGCGCGTTCGAGGAGCGCGAGAGAATAGCGCCGGCAACGAAGGGACCCGTGCGCGAG
Source organism: uncultured Xanthobacteraceae bacterium (assembly GCA_955652925.1). Taxonomy (GTDB): domain Bacteria; phylum Pseudomonadota; class Alphaproteobacteria; order Rhizobiales; family Xanthobacteraceae; genus VAZQ01. The sequence goes on from CATPCO010000078.1 coordinate 7,271, forward strand.
GCGGTAACGGCGGCGCTCGATCTGCTCGATCGCGGCGAGGCGCGCGTGGCGGAAAAACGGCCGAATGGCCAGTGGGAAGTCAACCAGTGGCTCAAGAAAGCAGTGCTGCTCTCATTTCGGCTGCACGATATGACCA
>CATPCO010000079.1 GCA_955652925.1 uncultured Xanthobacteraceae bacterium
GCATTGCATACGATGCCGGCGTACAAATCATCACGGCTCCGACTCAAACGGCGGACGGCTTTGAGGCGACCTTCGGCGTCAACCACCTCGCGCACTACCTGTTGGTTCGGCTGCTGCTCGGCGACCTGGTCGCGGGCGGGAACATCGTGTTCGTGTCCAGCAATACGCACGACCCGCAGCAACAAGCCGGCTTGGGCTTGCCCGAGCCGCGCTTCGGAAGCGCTCGAGCGGTAGCCTACGACCTCGAACCGGGTGCAGATGCCGGGCGTCGGCGTTATACGACCTCAAAGCTCTGCAACATCTACTGCACTTATGAACTGGTTCGGCAGCTCGACCAGTCGGGCGATCCGCGACTGCAATCCATCCATGTGAACGCCTTTGATCCCGGCATGATGCCGGGCACTGGCCTTGCCCGGACCTACCCCACCCCCCTTCGCTTCGCTTGGAACTACGTACTTCCGGCACTCACTCTGTTCCAAAAAAATGTTAACCGCCCCTCCACATCCGGCCGCCGCCTTGCGGCCTTGGCAAGCGGTCAAATGGGTGAGCTCAAGGGAAAGTATGTCTCGATGGGGAAGGTCTTACCGTCTTCCGCCCTGTCGTATGATGCGAGTAAGGCATGGGACCTTTGGAAAGTCAGTGCCGAGCTGACTGGGCTACCTGTTAGTTTGAATATACCGCAGTGAATCCACGCCAGTTTCTCGGAACTGGACCTTTCTGCGCGGCAATGTCCGCTAAGGGTCTTGGTCGTGTGAAAATGAAATCTGATTTGGTCGTGGTGCCGAGCACACGACAAATTTTTGCATTTTTTTGCTCTGAACGTGACCACAAGCCTCAAAATTCCGGGTGCAGTCATGCCACGCAACGTTTTCACACAGGCATGGTCAAAACCCGTAGACGCGGTGAGCCGTCTATGCCTCCTCTTCCCAGGTGCAGACATAGGCCCGGCCGTAGTCCCTCGCCACGCACGCGAACGCCCAAGCAGCTATGTGGGAGTCGATATGAGCACGGGTTACCGTCCGGCCCGCCAAGTCTATGACCTGGGTTGCGTCTGCTTACGGTGCAATCCGGAACTCCCCTCCTATGTGCTAAACAGATAAAGCACTGTATTCCGTCATCCTGGGCGCGGATAGGAACCTTGAAGGTTTGTTTTGAGTCGCTGTCCCGGCCTTTTATCCTCCCAGTTCGTAATTATCCCGCTTTGATATCGAGCGAACGGTCCAGGCGTTTCATCACTGTAAGCGCGGCATATCTGATGTAATCACTGAAGTCCAGGTTTCTTGAATTACACTCTTCTGCAATCGCTACTCGCTATTCGCCGCCCGTGACGGGGCAAAATGCAGGGAAAAACTTGCCCCACCCGTCGGCCGGTTCTCCACTTTGACAAGGGCCGCATGCGCCTCGGCGATGCGCGCAACAATTGAAAGACCGAGACCAGCGCCGCCGGCTCGCTGCCGGTCGCGCCGCCAGAAGCGCCGGAATATGAATTCGCGCTCGCTGTCCTTGATGCCGGGACCTTCATCCAGCACACGCACGGTGCCGTTCTCCTCGACGACGATCTCGACGGTCGTGTGCGGCGGAGAATGGTTGATTGCGTTCTCAACGAGGTTGCGAATTGCGCGCGCGAGCATTTCCGCATTCCCGTTGATCCATACGGGCTTTTCGGTTCCGCTCAGCGCGATGCTCTTGCCCTGCGCGAGCGCCAATGGCGCCGCGAACTCCGCGAGCTCCGCGCATATCGCGCGCAGGTCGGCTTTTTCCGCCGGATCGATGGAGAAGCTCTCCAGCTCCGCGATGTCGAGGAGCTGGCTCACAACCCGGGCCATGCCGTCGATATCCTTGTGCAATGCCTTGGCGGCCGTTCGGTCCATGATCGTATCGATGCGGGTGCGCAAGATCGTAAGCGGGGTGCGCAGTTCATGCGCGGCATCCGCGGTAAATTCCCGTTGCACTTGAAATCCGGCCGCCAGGCGATCGAGTGCCTGATTGACGGCTGCAACGAGCGGGAGGATCTCGCTCGGAATGTCCTGCGGCGATAGCCGTACGTCCGTTCGTTTCGGGTTGATCTCCCGTGCCTTCTCTGAAGCGCTCAGCAATGGGCGTAGGGCACGGCGGAAGATGATAATGTCGATCGCCAAAAGCACTAACAATATCGGCAGGATGATCCATCCCACGCGCTTGAAAAAATCAGCGACAATGTCGTCGATGATGACGTCGCGATGGGCGAGATCTTCCCCGACCTCGATCCATACGGTTTGATCACCCACGCGTTTGGGAGTGCTGACGCCGGAGATCGATGCCGTGCCCTGCCGCGCGTGCAGAAAGGCGACTTCGGGCGACCGCAGATCCCGGGGAAAGACCGCGCCCTGCTCTTTGAGCGAGGAGAACAATACCCGGCCGCTGCTGTCGAGGACTGCGTACGCATATCGCCCATAGGCCTGGGAGTAGAGGTCCTGGAGCGCGGGCGGCAAGTCCAGCTTCCAGTTCCCGTCCGGGCCGAGCATGAGATAGTGCCCCACCAGGTCGGCCTGATCGCGCATGGCCTGCTCGTGCAGGTCGTTGGCCGCCGATTTCAGAAACCAGTACAATACCAGCGGCATGAAGATCGCGGTGATCACGATTGCGATCACATGCAGAAAAATGATCCGCGAAAAAATGGACTTGAAGGAAATCACGCGGCCTTGTCTTCCGCCAGGAGATAGCCAACCCCGCGAATGGTATGGATTTGAACCTTGGCCCCGCGCTCGGAGAGTTGCTTGCGCAGGCGGTGCACGTACACTTCGACCGCGTTGGAGCCGACCTCTCCGGAAAGGCCGAAGATGTGGTCTTCGACCAGCTTTTTCGGCACCACGCGATCCTTCCGACGCATCAAAAGCTCCAGCACTGCCACCTCACGGGCAGATAGGATCTGGGGCTTGTCGTCAATGAATGCCTGTCGGCTTTCAGTGTCGAACAGGAGATTGGCAACGGCGAGCGAGCGTCCGAGCAGTTGGCCGGGACGGCGCAGCAGCGCCTCTAACCGCGCGACCAGCTCTTCCAGTGCGAACGGCTTGACAAGATAATCGTCGGCGCCGCTGCGCAGGCCGGTGACACGATCCTGCAACCCGCCGCGCGCGGTGAGCACGAGCACGGGCAGCGGATCACTGCGTTGCCTGATCTCGCGCAAGATGGCGAGACCGTCTCCGTCCGGCAAACCGAGATCCAGAATGAGAGCCGCGTAGCGGGTGGTGCTCAGCCCGGCGCGCGCATCGGCAGCCGTGGTGAAGAGATCGGTATCGTAGCGCTCGGCCTTGAGGCCTTTGGTGAGGAGCTGCGCAAGCTCCAGGTTGTCCTCGACCACTGCTAATCGCATTTCCGATAATCCAATCCGGCCCTCGCGTCCAATGTCTCAAGGCAGTTGCGTCTCGCGCTCCAGCGAGCTTTCCTCCGCCGCGGCGGGCAGAACGGAAGCTGCCGCCTTCTCGCTGCGGGTGGCGGGTTTGCGCGGCAGCCGTACCGTAAACGTGGAGCCCTGGCCCTCCATGCTGTCTACCGCGATCTCTCCTGCGTGCACCTCCACAACCATTTTGACGAGATAAAGGCCCACTCCGGTGCCCACGATGCCCGACACGTTGCTGCCCCGGTAGTAGCGTTCGAACAACTGATCGAGGTCTCTGGCTGGGATTCCAATTCCCCGGTCCTTGCAACTGACCATGATCTGCCCGTTATCCAGGCGCGCGCTGATCTCGACCAACTCGCCGCCCGCGGAATACTTGATCGCGTTCGACAAAAGATTGCTGAACATCTGGAACAGCAATTTTGCATCGCCCACCATCTGCAGCGGTGCGGTTCCGAACTCCTCCGCGATGCGCGATCCCGGCGCGATCTCGCGGTGCAGCTGACAGACCTCGTGCAACAGCGCGGCCAAGTCGATCTCCTCCGGATGAAAGTAGAGTCCGGCCCCGGTGTCGATCAGACGGGACGAGTTGATGAGATTTTCGATCAGCTGCGTCATTCGCAGGACGGCGGCGCGAATCTTGCCGGCGCGTTCGCTGATTTCATCGGCATGCAACCGGTCCTTCATTCTGATCATGCGCTGAGCATGGCCGTCGATAATGCTCAAGGGCGTGCGGAACTCGTGTGAGGCCATCGACACAAAATTGCGCTGGAGCAGCGCAAGCCGCTGCTCCTGCGCAAGTTTCTCCTGGAGTACGGCGGCTTGTTGGATGAGCTGGCGCTGGCTGCGCATCAGCTCAATGGCGTTATTGCGGAACACAACCGCTGCGCGCGCCATCTCGCCGATTTCATCACGGCGCTTTGTTCCGCGAATTTCGATGGCGGTGTCGTTGCCGGCAAGGCGATGCATGCAGTCGGCAATGTGGAGGAGAGGACCTGAAATGGAACGACTGATATAAAAGAGCGCGGCCGCGACCATCGCGCCTGCCAATCCTATCGCCACAGCAATGAGCCAGGACGCCTGCTTGTAGACGGCTGCGACGCGTGCGCTTGCCGCGTGCGCCTGCGCAACCGTATGGTCGGTAAGCTCTCCCAGCGCGTCGCTTGCGGCGTTGTAGGCGGAACGCGAGCTCGTCAGATACATGGCAGTCGCCTCCTGCTTGCGATTGCCGCGCGAGAGGCTGGCGATCTGATTGACGATTTTGCGGTACTCGTACCACCGTTCCTTGAAGCGCGCATAGAGAGCGCTTTCCGCCGCATCATGGCGAATCTGCTCGTAGTTTCGCTCTGCCTGCGCGATCGAGCGATCGAGCTGCTCCATCTCCTTCTCCGTGGCGGCGATCTCCGCCGTAGCGGAGGCGAGCAGGTTGCTGCCTTCAACGGCGCGGAAATCGGATGTGAAATTGTTCAGATCGCCCAGCACGCGCGTGTTCGGAAGCCAAAGCTCGGCAATGTTTTCCGAAACCAGGTTGAAATTGCTCAGGCGCGAGATGCTGAATAGACCCAGCACAATCACGAGCAGCAGGAAAAAGAAGAAGACGATGCCGAGATGAAATCTGATGGAGCGCGGCTGCCTCATGGCTGATCGAAGGCTGGCGGAACCGGGTTGACGCAATATTGCGTGATTTTAGCGCGGCCAGATCGTGGAATGAAGGCTGGCATTGGCCTACCGGCGATACTTTTCACGCGGTATGAGGTGGGTGGCGGCGGGGCGCTCGGCTGGCCAATTCAAGTGGGGCGCGTTACGGAATCTTCATGATCCCCATTCTTGACAACAAGGATGCTTCAGCGCCGTCGGTCTTCCGGCCTGCGGCGCTGTTGCGCGAAGCGCGGCGGCAAAAGGGTCTTGCGGCGGCCGATATACCAGCGATCTGCATCCTCGACCCCGATGGCGACATCGTCCGCCACATCAGGCGAACTGGCGAGGCGCAACCTTGCAAGGCCTGGCCCTGCTATCACACCAGGCTGGATACGTTCACCCTCGCGGGTCAAACCGCCGGTATCGTCGGCTGCGCTGTGGGTGCGCCCTTCGCCGTACTGGTGGCGGAAGAACTGTTCGCCTGCGGCTGCCGATTGCTGCTCAGTCTCACCTCCGCCGGCCAGATCGTGCCGGCCGGCCTCCCTCCATATTTCGTCCTCATTGAGCGTGCTCTGCGCGACGAAGGAACGAGCTATCACTACGCCCCTCCTTCGGAGTATGCCGAAGCGGACCCCGCGCTCGCGGCAGCGGCTCTCGCCGCGATCGCGAGAGAAGGCCTGCATGCGATCGCAGGCGCCAGTTGGACAACCGACGCGCCTTTCCGAGAAACGCTGGCGGCGATCGAAGCAGCCAAATCGAAGGGCGTGCTTGCGGTCGAAATGGAGGCGGCTGCGCTTTATGCTTTTGCCAAAGCCGCGGGCGTTCGTATTCTTTGCTTCGCCCATGTCACCAATACCATGGGACAGACGGGAGGCGATTTTGAAAAGGGCGAAGCCGACGGCACCGCCGATGCGCTGCGCATCCTTGCAGCCATCGTGCGCTCAGGCGTAGCAGGGTCCGCAAACTCGCCTGCGCAGACGCCGATCTGAGGCACGATCGCGCGCAGCGCAGTCAAGCTTGCGCAGACTGCGTACACTTATTTGCTCCTGCCCACGTGTACCGCTTGTTCAATGCTATCCGTAGCAACAAGCAGAATCGATGTCGGGACAGCCAATCCAACAGAGTGCGTTCTGGCTAGAAGATCCACAGCGCCTGCGGCGGAAACTCCACGTGATAACGCTCGTGCTTGAGCAGCGCGGTGGTATAGGCCCGCACGCTCAGCTCGCCCTTGGTGAAAAGCAGCTCCCATCGCTCGCCGATATACATTTGTGTCTTGAGCGTCATGAGAATGCGGTTGGGCCCGGGTCCGCCGCCGAGCACCACCTTTTCCAGACGAATGATGCCGGTCCCCTTGCTTCCTGCCGGCGCGCTCGTGCGTGCGATGCCTTGCAGCCGGTCGCCCATCACTTCGATGACCGCTTTGTTATCTGGGTTCTCGACCAGCGTGCCTTCGAGCCGGTTGTTGTTGCCCATGAATTCCGCCGCGAACAGCGTCGCCGGCTCGCGGTAAAGATCGATCGGCGTTCCCTGCTGCTCGATGAGTCCGCCATTAAGGAGCGTGATGTGGTCGGCGATCGCCATGGCCTCGATCTGATCGTGGGTCACAAGCAGGGCGGATAGCTTGAGCGAGACGATGAGCGCGCGCAGCCAGGCGCGCGCCTCCTCGCGCAGCTTGGCATCAAGATTGGACAACGGTTCATCGAGCAGGATGACGGCCGGCTCGTAGATGAGCGCCCGCGCAAGCGCCACCCGTTGCTGCTGTCCGCCGGAAAGCTGGTGCGGATAACGGTCGGAGAGATGGGCAAGCCCGATCTGTCCGAGGGTCCGTTCAACCCGACTCTTGATGTCGGGGGCGCCGACGCGGCGCAGCTTGAGGCCATAAGCCACGTTCTCGAACACGGTGCGGTGCGGCCAAAGCGCATAGGACTGGAATACGAGACCAAGTCCGCGCGCTTCCGCCGGCAGCTCGATCTTTCTGGCGGCATCAAACAAGACGTTGTTGCCGATGCGGATGGAGCCCCGGTAAGGCGTTTCGAGCCCCGCGACCGCGCGCAGCAACGTGGTCTTCCCGCTGCCGGAAGGCCCCAGCAGGGCAACCACCTTTCCCGCCGGCAGCGTGACCGACACGCCTTTGAGGATTTCGCTCTCGCCATAGCGCAGCGCGAGATCGGTGACGGCAAGCTCAACCATGCAGGCGTACTCCGAGCCGGATGGCAATCAATAGTCCGATGCCGATCATCCCCACGTTGACAACCGAGAGCGCCGAGACGAGGTCGATCGCGCCGGTGCCCCACAGCGATATTACCAGCGAGCCGATCACCTCGGTGCCGGGCCCGAGCAGGTAAATGCCGGTCGAATATTCGCGCACGAAAATAAGAAAGATGAGCAGCCAGCTCGTCAGCATGCCGGCGCGAATGAGCGGCAAAGTCACGTCGAATTTCACCCGGGTTTCGCTTGCTCCCGTGGTGCGGCCCGCTTCCTCGAGCTCGGGGGCGACCTGGAGCAGCGTGCCGGAGACGAGCCGCATGCCGTAGGCGAGCCACACGACCGTATAGGCGAGCCAGACCGAGACCAGTGTCTGGCGCAACGGCGTGATCGGTTTGAAGAAAAGGAAAACCCAGAGCAGCGCCAGTCCTGCCACCAGGCCCGGCATGGCGCGCGGGAGCATCACGAGATAATCGATGATGCGCGTCCATTGCGAGGGCCAGCGGTGAACGGCGAGCGCAATGGCGGTGTAGAAGACGACCGCGGCGGCGCCCCCGATCACCCCGATGCCCAGCGTGTTGATCATGCTGCGCACCACGTTGGGATAATCCAGAAGCTCGCGGTAGTGATCGAGCGTGAGCACCTCCGAAAGCGCGATGCCCTCACCCCAGGTCTCGACGAATGAGCGCAACGTGATGCCGGCGAGCGGCAGCACAACGGAGAAAACGAACCACAGAACGATGGCGGCAAAAGCCGCCCAGCGCCAGGCGCCGAGCCGCAGCGGCGCCAGACGCACCCCTTTTCCCCGCACCGAGACGTAGCGCTGCGCTTCACGCAGCAGCAGCCGCTGAACGAAAACGAGCGGCGCCGTGATCGCAACAATGGCTACGACCACGACCGCCATGAGCTGATAGGACGGCACGCCGAGCTTGTTGGTCAGCTTGAAAAGATAGGTCGAGAGCACAAGCACGCCCTGGGGATCGCCGAGCACAAGGGGAAGCCCGAAGAGCTCAAAGCCGAGAAAGAAGACCAGCACGGCGGCAAACAGGATCGCCGGCAGGACCATGGGCAGGCTCACATCGAGCGCCACCCGCCAGGGCTTTGCGCCGGCCGTGCGCGCGGCTTCCTCGACGTCGCTGCCCAGCCCGCGCAGCGCCGCTGCCGCATAGAGATAGACATGCGGCACGTGGGTGAGGCCAGCAATGGCGACCAGAAACGGGAAGGAATAGAGGTTCCAGGGCGCGACGCCGATGAGCTCCCGCATCGAGGTGGTCAGAATGCCGACTGGTCCGAGCGCGACCACGTAGCCGAAGGCGAGCACGACGGCGGAAACAAAGATGGGGATGAGGATGATCGGTTCGAGCCAGTTGCGGCCCGGCACGTCGGTTCGCACTATGAGGAAGGCGAGGCCGGCCCCGAGCGGCACCGCAATGAGCGTCATGCCGGAGGCAAGCAGCAGCGTGGTCCCGAAGGCAACCCAGAAATCCTCATCGGCGAAGACAAACCGATAGGCATAGAGGCTCAGCCGCGCGGCAGGTTGAAAGAAGGGCGCGTCAAGAAAGCTCTGGTAGAAGACGAGAGAAAGCGGTGCGAGGACCACCGCCGCCGTGACGGCAATAATGACAAAGCGATAGAACGTGAAGGGGATCGCGACGCGCAACGTCGGCACCGCCCCCGCCGGGCTCTCTACCGTCATGCTGGAGCTGGCTTACTGGCCCTTCATCGCGGCCTGCCACTTCTTTATGAATTCGAGCCGCTTGCTCGCGTCGAGATTGGCGAGCAGTTCGCGGTCGATGGCAACCGGGCGTGCCTTGTCCCCGATCAGCGCCCGCACGCCTGCGACCGTCGCCTCTCCCGTGACGTCGTCACGCAGTGAATAGAGATCGGCTGCATTGGCAATAACGTTCTGTCCGCGTTTGGAGAGAAGATAATCGAGAAAGAGCCGCGCGGCATTGGGATTCTTGGCCTTCGCGGAGACGAAGGCGACGCGCGACATCACGAGCGTGTAATCCTTCGGCATGATGATGCCGAGGTTAGGAACCTTCTTCGATCGGGCGAGGGCATAGGAGCCGAACACGCCATAGGCGATGGTGTGCTCCCCGGACGTAACACGCTCCATCATGATGCCGGCGGCCGGATAAAGGCGCGCTCCAACTTTGCCGAAGGCCCGGAACAGGTCCCATGCCTGGGGGAAATATTTGATGTCCTCGTTGTCGAAGAGATAGCCGACGGATTTTTCCGGATCATAGGCGGTGATCTTGCCTCGGTAGGCATCAGGCTTGGTGGTGAGGAGCGTGAGCAAAGCCGCGTGATCTTGCGGCACGTCTGACGGCGGGACCAGGCGCTTGTTGTAAACGAACGTGATCGGCTCGTAGGTCGTGCCATAGGCCTTGTTCTCCCACACCGCCCATTTCGGCAGCGACGGGATTTCGGACGAAGCGTAGATCGCAGCATTGCCGTCGGCCGCAAGCTTGAGTTGAAGGTCCATTGCTGCCGACCACACCACGTCGGCGGTGCCGGTGCCTGCGGCCACCTCCGCGATGAAGCGGCTGTAGACCTCGGTCGAGTTCATGTCCGTGTAGTCGACCGTGATGCCGGGATAGAGCGCGGCGAAATCCTTCAAGAGCGGATTGGCGGAGGCCGCGTCGGTTGTGGAATAGACCACGACGCGCCCCTCTTTTTTGGCCGCCTCGGCCAGATTGGCATCGCCGGCGCCCTGCGCCCATGCACTCGTGGCCGCGGTGATCATGGCCACCAGGGTAATTGAACAAACTCTCAACATGACTTCCTCCCCCGTCATATCCGGGTCTTTCCCGCATTGATATCGCGGTAGAGCGCGGCGTCCATGCGCGCAAAAGCCTGGCGCCGCGGATCATTGAAATAGATCGGATCTCCACTGCATGCCGGATCGAAGCCCTCCTGAACGAGAAGCAGTTTTTTCTGCTTGAACGTGCTTGTCACATCGATATCGCGGCGGATGCGCAAGAACACCGGACGGGCATAGTCCGGAAGCCGCCGGGCGAGATGGCCGTGCAGCGCCACGAGATCGAGATTGTCTTTCGCGGCCACCGCGGCCATGCCGGCGCGGCCGTCCCGGCCTTCGATCGCAACACCGTAGACATTGGCTTCCAGAATGCCGTCGAACTGGTCGAGGACGAGCTCGACTTCCGTCGTGGAAACGTTCTCGCCCTTCCAGCGGAAGGTGTCGCCGAGGCGATCGACGAAATAGAAATAGCCGCGCTTGTCCTTGCGCATGAGATCGCCGGTGCGGAACCAGACGTCACCCTTCTCGAACACATCATGCAGGATCTTGTGCTCGGTCTCGGACTGGCTGGCATAGCCTTCGAAACGGGCGCCGGGCTGCGAGGGGTCGCTCAGGATCTTGCCGATGACTTCGCCAACCTCGTCAACGGCGCATTCGATGCAAAATCCCCGTTCATCGCGCTCGGGGAGCTGGCGCTCGGCGTCAAAACGAACGATCTTGATCGCAAAGCGATGGGCGAGCCACCATGGCAGCCTGCCGACCGCACCCTCCTTGCCGTCGAAATTGAACAGCGTGACGTTGCCTTCGGTCGCGCCATAGAACTCGATGATCTGCGGGATGCGAAATCGCTGCTGAAATTGCTTCCAGACGTCGGAACGCAGGCCGTTGCCGCAGGCAAAGCGCAAGCGATGGGAGTGCTCCTCGGGCTGCGCGGGCGCGTGGAGCAGATAGCGGCACAGCTCGCCGATATATTGAAAGCACGTGCACTCCCAGCGCGCGATGTCGTGCCAGAATTCGTGCGCGGAAAACCGGTCCCGGATCACCACCGAGCCGCCGCGCAGAAGCAGCGCTCCGGTCGCAAGCAGGCCTCCTACGGTGTGGTAGAGGGGCAGGCAGTCATACATGCGGTCGCTCGCCCGTGTGTTCATGACCCCCGCAAAGGCGTGCGCTGCAAGCATCACGCGGTAATGATTGAGATTGGCAGCCTTCGGCAGCCCTGTCGTCCCGGACGTGTAGATGTAAAGGGCACGATCCTCGATGGTGAGCGCGGGACGATCGGACGGCGCAAGATCCTTGCCCGATAATGGCGCGACTGCACGATCGATCCTGGGCAAATCGGCACCCGCATCGCCGTGCAGCCAGATCTTTGCGTCTCCTGTGAGGTGCGCCCGCGCGCTCTCGAGTGACTTGAACATCTGCGCCTCAACCACGATGTGTTTGGGCTCCACCACGTTGATGCAATAGGCAAGCCCGCTATCCACGAGGTTGGTGTTGAGCAGCGCGGTCACGCCGCCGATGCGGGTAATGCCGATCCAAACGGCGAGGAACTCGGGCCGCCCTGACATCAGCAGGCAGACCGTGTCGCCCTTGCGGACGCCCTGATCGAACGCCCAGCGCGCGTAACGGTTCGCCTGCGCGGAAAGCTCCCGGTAGCTCAGTTGCTCGCGATCGGACATGAGCGCCGGTGCGTCACCGTATTTTTTTGCGAGTTCGGCGATAACGAGCGGAAAAATCCGCCGCGGATTTTTTGCAATTGGCACCGTCAGCCGCAGCGTGCGCATCGCACCCAGGAGGTAGCTTGCATCCGCGCCAAGCCGCTCGATCAATCCCATGCCAAGATAATCCGCTGGCAGAGCTCTGGGGCAGCCGTCGTCTAACGCAGCCGCCTCAGCTTTGCTGTATCCCTTCCGGCGTGATCGTCTTCACGATGGAGGCATCCAACGCCTCATAATCGTGATAGCCGATCGTGGCGTAAAGCTCTTTGCGCGTCTGCATCCGCTTGACCATGTTCTGCGTGCCGCCGTCGCGCGCAATGGCGGCGAACAGCTCCTCCTGCGCCTTGGCGGCGACTCGCAACGAGCTCGCCGGCCAGATCACCATCTTGTAGCCCATCGCTTCGAACTCGCTCGCCGTGAAGTAAGGCGTGCGGCCGAACTCGGTCATGTTCGCGAGCAGAGGGACCCGCACGCGCCGCGCGAACTCACAGAACATGTCGCGGTCGTGCAATGCTTCCGGAAAAATCGCATCCGCGCCGGCATCGAGATAAGCCAAGGCGCGCGCGACGGCGGCATCCATGCCTTCGCTCGCGACCGCGTCGGTGCGCGCAATGATGTAGAGGTGCCGGCGTGCCTTCACCGCCGCCGCGATCTTGGCCGCCATGTCGATCGGATCCGTGAGCTTCTTGTCATTGAGGTGACCGCATTTCTTCGGCAACAGCTGGTCCTCGATATGCACGGCGGCAGCACCGGCATCCTCAAAGCTGCGTACCATGTGCATCACATTGAGCACGCCGCCATACCCGGTGTCGCCATCGACCAGCACCGGCAGGCCGCAAGCACGGCTGACCTGCCGAATGAAGAAGGAGACGTCATCAATGGTGATGATCCCGAGATCCGGTAATCCCATCGACGCGCTCATGGCCGCGCCCGAGAGATAGAGCGCTCGGAATCCCGCCGCTTTGGCCTGCAGCGCCGCGAGGCCATTGTGGGTACCCGGCATTTGCAGAATTTGCGGGCGCGCCAGCAGTTGCCGGAACCGCTCGCCCGCCGGAATGCCGGGCAACTCCTTGCCGATCAGGTAGGTCATCGAAACCCTCCGCGGGACCAAGCGCCGCGAATCCAGTCCCTCTCCGCTCAAGCGCCTTGACCAGACGCCGCGGTGCCCGGTGCGATCAGACAAAAAAGGGCGCCGCGAGGCGCCCTTAAAGGCAGGCGATGTTTAGTAGTAAATCCAGCGGCGCCTCATGCTGGGCACATACGCGTAAGCTGTGTAGGCGGAAACGGTCCGCGTGTAGGCGACCGTTGTATAGGGCATCACCGCAGGCCGGTAGGCGACCGCGGTATAGTAGTAGGGCACCACGGTACGCCGATAGGCGACCGTGTAAACAGGCCTCACGGTGACGACAGGCCGCACGGCCACAGCGACGGGTCGCACGACGGTGTACGCCACGTAGCATCTGCTGTACGAGCTCCAGTACCAGCCACACCAGACTGCGGCGTTGGCGGGCGTAGGCGTCGCGAGAGCGAAGAGCGCCATGCAGCTTACAAGCACTAACAAAGCACGCTTCATGAGCACGTTCTCCTTCACGGTTCTCCGATCCGTCGTCAGTAGAGGGACAATCACGTGCGGGTGTCAATAATCTTTGCTGTCCTAACGCCTGGGTTGGCGGCGTCTTGTCGGCTGGCACGAGACCCTCCACTCGCTGAGGCTGGCGTCAGAGGTTCGCGATCGCGGCGCGAATTCCTGCTGCGGTGCACGGGGAAAGGTGGACGCGATGGAAATCTATGGTGATACCGCCTCAGGAAATTGTCAGAAGATACGGCTGCTCGCCGACTACCTTGGACTACATTACACTTGGGTCCCCGTGGACATCACGAAGGGACAGACCCGAACAGCGGACTATCTTGCAAAATTTCCGCAAGGACAGGTACCAGCTATTGCGTTCGATGACGGCCGCTGCCTCGCGCAGTCGAACGCAATTATGCGTTACTTGGCGCGGGGATCACGCCTTCTGCCGGACGATGCCTGGGCACAGGCTAAAATCGACGAGTGGTTGTTTTGGGAGCAGTACAGCCACGAGCCATACATCGCGGTCTGCCGCTTTCAAATGCTCTACCAGGGCAGGCCGAAGGAAGCGCGCGAAGCCTGGCGGGTCGAACGTGGCGAAAGGGCAATCGATCTGATGGAAAATCAGCTCGTCGATCGCGAGTGGCTCGCCACGGGAGCATTCACCATCGCCGACATCGCTCTCGTGGCATATTCGCGCCTCGCGCACGAAGGTGGCTTCGACCTCTCGGGACGACCTGGCGTGACGGCATGGATTTCGCGATGTGAGAATGCGCTTGGGATCAGGCGGGCTTCTGCGGTTTGCTCCTGAGGTGATGCAAATCCCAGGTCCGCGGCCAATTGGGACTGTATCTTCCTGTTGGACTATGCCATTTTGAGCGAGTCGCCGGGGTGTTGCGGACGGAGCTGGCGTAATGGCTAATTTTGCTTTGTGGCCCAATCGCGCGAACTACCACCGTTTTCGGGAAATGATGCAGGACGGGGAGAAACTGCCCCGTAGCTTTGGCCGCTGGCAGAGAATAGCGATGGAGCAAATCGCGCAAGCGCAAGCAGAGGGCAATATTGTTGAGATTGTGCCCTTCAATCCGGAGAAATTTCTGGCGTTCTGCCGCGAACAAGAACTTTCACATGACGGCCAAGCTCGCGGACTCTATGCGACCGTGACGGGTTCGAATAGTGAACTGAGAGCGACGAAAAACTAAAAGCCGTGGTCGCTGGTCTTTTGCTGTACCACTCTTATTCGCCGTTCAATTGCGGTCAGGGCTGCGGCCATGCCGAGCATGGCTTGGGCGAGGCAGTTGATTTTTTCCTCAATGCTGGCCGACTGCAACGCTTGACGTGCATGGTCTTCAGGTGTCGAAGCCGTTGTCTGGCGCCGGTCCAGTCCTGAGCGACGCTCTCCAATGCGTTGCCGCTCCTCCGCAGAGCGGGTATCGACCCCGCTGCGTCGATCGACGAAGGAATGGGTGATTAGCGACGCGTATCCTGGTCGGCCACGGAGCTTTCTCCTTAACTCCGTCGCAGATAGCCCTGGTCGAACTAAGGTTCGATGAAACCCGAAGCTATGGTTGTATTATCCGCTGTATTAAATCCGCAGAATAAATGCCGCAGTATTTATCGATCACGCAAGCGCTGTAGTTGGTTATCCCGCGGCTTCCAGAGTGGTAGCTTGGTTGATGGCGGGCGAAGGGATCATGATGGACACAACGCGCTCTGAGACCGTCGATAGCTTCGCGCGTGCGCCGCTGCCAAAGCGCTTTTGCAACCTCGACCGTTTGCTTTACGCCATGAAGGCGCGCGGTCTCGACGGGATCGTGGCCACCGCGCCGTGGAACGTGTTCTACCTCACGGGTTTCAACGCCATCGCGCACAAGTCGGACGAGCCGCGGCCTTACGCGGTGATTCTCTCGCGCCACATGCCGGAGCATCCTGTCCTCGTTGTTGCCGATTACTACCTCGCGACGTTTCTCAAGCAGCCGACATGGGTCGAGGATGTGCGGCCATTCCGCGCCGTGATGATGCCGCTCGACCTGCCGGCGCAACGCGGCGATATCGATCGTTTCATCCCGCTAGATGGGGCGGCGGCGCCGTGGATCGCCCATGCGCGCGCGGCCTATGCTTTCGACATGGCTACCGCCGTGCGCCGCGCACTCAAGGATCTGCGGCTCGAGCACGGGCGCGTTGGCTTCGACGACATGGGCTTCGGGTTCCGTCTGGAGGTCGAAGGGCTCGAAATCGCGGACGGCTACGATCCGCTCATGTTCGCGCGCGCGGTGAAGACGCGGACCGAACTCGCCCTGTTGCAGCGCGCGACCGCGCTCAACGAGGCGGCGATCCGGCACACCATCGCCGCCTGGGACAAGGGCGCGACGTGGCGCGATCTCAACAAGGCGTATGCGCGCGCCGTCACCGAGTTGGGCGGCTTCGTGCGCGATCCGGGCGCCATGGTGTGGGGTCATCCGCGCGGCGGCGATCCCGCGCTCACGCTCGCCACCGGCCTCGAAGACGACGTGGTCGAGCACGGCAGTCATGTCATGTTCGACTGCCACGGCACCATCGATCTTTATTGCTGGGACGGCGGCAAGACCTGGGTGGTCGAGGGCGCGCCGCAAGGCGCGGCCAAGCGCTTTGCCGATGCGACGGCAAAGGTGGCGCAGATGCTGCTCGGCGCGATGCGACCGGGCGCGCGCATCAGCGAGCTGCAAGCCAAGGGCCGCGAAATCTACCAGCGGGAAGGTGTGCCGGACCCGGCTTCGGCCGTCATCTTTTTCCATGGTCTCGGCCTCTCCCACATGGACATCGAGCAACGCACGACTGACGGCAAGCCGAATGTCGATTGGATGTTGGAGGAGGCAATGGTGGTCCCAGTCCACCTGCTCTATCCGGGCGGCGAGCACGAGCGGTTCTGGCTGGAGGAGGTGGTCGTCATCGGAAACGACGGGGGCAAACCGCTGTTCTCGTGGGGATTTGGTCCGCTGACGCGGGAAGGCTGAAGCAAAACGAACACTCGCTCAAATAACCGGATTGACAAGGACGGTGAGGAACGCGAAGTAGGGACCTCCACCCACGAGGCAATCCGCCGGCCACCGATCGAGGGGCTTTGACCCAGACGGCGGATTGCCGGTTTGCTCCCGATCGAGTTCAAGGAGAATGACGAATGCTGAAATTCTATTACAGTGGTGCGCCCAATCCCACCAAAGTCGCGCTGTTCCTGGAAGAAACGGGGA
>CATPCO010000080.1 GCA_955652925.1 uncultured Xanthobacteraceae bacterium
GAACTTAGGAGCATTCACCGGGAGCGCCAAGGCGGGCCATGCCTCACTGATGCGGCCCAATAGGCCGCACCGCAGAAGAACTGGGTGACAACGATTCACCTATGCAAGGCACCTCAATTGCACCTGAAATAACTGATAATATCGCGCTCGCTAGTCCATACTAATTTATCGGCAGCTAAAGAGAATTTACCTTTGGCAGTCCAACGCTTATCTCCCTGTGAACAGGCCGCTTTAACGTCCCATTCACGAGCCGTTACCTTCAAATCATGAAATTCGCAAACACTTCCTGCCGACGATTTTGAACGACGTGAGTTGATGGAAAGCCGTGTATCAGTCGGCTTCGCGGATCGACATGGAGCCGTTGACCAATTTCCAATGATTGAATGATCGGCGCGAACTGCCGTATGCGAGTTTAGTTTGTTGCTCGTCTCAAGGTCCCATGTATCATCGTGGGATAAGCTATTTGCTACCTTGAAATCTCGAAGAGCATTACGCGCGCCCGTATCCCATACGCTACTTTTTGCAAATGATAAAAAGCCAAGATCACGCAAACGCGATTTGATGCCTAATACCTGTTCCTTGCTTAAGGATTCTGCGGTTGCCGAAGCCTCCTCTACCTTACTTTGCGAAGGCGCATCTTCTGGTTCAGAGACCTTCAGTTCTTGAGGCGGGATTAGCAATGGATGCTCTGGACTTGAGCTTGCGGTTACGATTCTTCTTTCCTGACTTGTTTGAAAAGTTTCCGTCAAAATGGGTTGCAGGCCAATCTCTACCAAACCAGAACTCTGAGCATCCACGCCTCGCTCCAACGGCTGAGGATCGAACCTGACCATCCTTTCTAGACCGACTGCTCCTAACCGATGCAGGCGAACCTTCATAATTGAAAGAGAGACGTGTTCGGGTTCATCCGGTTCGGCACCTCCCGTCAACACCTTCTGGGGCTGTGGGTCGGAGCTCTGTCTGGGGAGTGATGATGGGCTCGGGTACTTTGGGTTCCGCGCGCTAGAGGTTCTAATATCTGGCTGTACTTCAACTTTGCTCACCGGGCGTGATTGATGATCGAATAGAGAGGTGACCGCATTGAGTACGATAAAGCCAAAGATCATTACGGCTAGGAAACGGAACACCATTCGGCAAACGCAAAGCTCGGCCGGGCGCAAAACCTTGGACATACCGCCCCCCAGTGTTCTTTTCGAGCTTTTCGAAATCTTCCGGTGTTTCTATGGCGCAGAAGAGGCAAAAAGACCGAGGGGTGTGCTGTTCACCTGTGAGTACACACATGCTGGCCAGCTGTGACATTCCTGCAATATTGCACTGCGAAAGACCCTTGTGGGTCGGTCCAGAACGTTGGCCGCAGCGAGGGCGATGACGGCGTCCTGATCGAAAGAAGCGGGGGGGGCGGGATATTTGCGTTCTGCATCCCACGGGAGGAAGGGTGGCTTGGGATGAGCCATCCGCGCGGACATGCCCATGCAATGGAAGGATGATACCACGCTTCCATCGCGTGGTCTGTGACTACTTCACGCGGGACGTACTTTTTGAGGCTGGTCCGGTTACACTCCGAAAATCGCCGTGAAAGCGGACGTTCAAGATCGGCGGCCCAGTGCCAATACCGGACGCATGCACCGCAGCAAAAGCGCCCCCTACTCGATCACCTCGTCGGCGCGACCGAGCAGCGTGATGGGGAAAGTGATCCCGAGCGCCTTGGCAGTCTTGAGGTTGATGATCAGTTCAACTTTACTTACTTGCTGAACCGGCAGATCGGCAGGTTTCTCGCCCTTCAGTATCCGGCCGGTATAGACACCGGCTATGCGGTATGAATCCGTAGGGTCCGTTCCATAGCTCATCAGACCTCCGGCCGCAGTGAACTCGCGCCCTTTGTAGATCGCGGGCACCGCTTGGCGCGCCGCCAGGGCGCCGAGTTCTTCGGCTCGGCCCGTGAATAAGACGTTAGTGCTGATCGCAAGGCCGCCTGCCCGTAATTGGATCAGTTTGGCGAAAACCGCATCGAAGTGGTGCTCAGTGCTGGCAATCAAAACATGGAGTTCTAGACCGAGGATACGGGCCGCCGATTGCGCTTCCTTCAATTGGTTCTCTGTGAGAGGGTCGGCCGGGTTGACAAGCACGGCCATGACTCTCGTCGTGGGCAGTAGCTCATGCAACAATTCCAGTCGCTTGGGTTCTATCTCCACGTTGGTTTGCGTCACGCCCGTGACATTGCTACCCGGGCGGTTAAGGCTGGGAACGAGGCCGAGCCGCACTGGGTCGCCGGCGCTTTCGAAGACGATCGGAATTGTCGCGGTCGCTGCCTTTGCCGCAAGCGCCGCCGCAGTGGTGGCTGCGGCAATCACGGCCACGTGGCGATGAACCAGTTCCGCGGCCAGGGCTTGAAGTCGATCGTAATGCTCGTCCGCCCAACGGTATTCGATCGCGACGTTCTGTCCTTCGACGTAACCCGCTTCATTCAGCCCCCTGCGGAATGCGGCTGTGAGGGGCATGTCGCCATGACGCGACCGCATATTTAGATAGCCGATCATCGGCATCGCCGGGTGCTGTGCGCGCGCCGTGAGCGGCCACGCTGCTGCCGTGCCGCCGAGCGCGGCTATTAATTCTCGCCTTCCAATGTGGATTGCCATGTGACCCTGCCATGAGAGGTCATGCCTATGCAGTGAGGGACGTTACCACGCTTTGATCGCATGGTCTGCGGTAAGTCCGCTTACCCTCCAAGACTCGCCGTGGACGCGGACATTCCGGCACGGCAGTCCAGTGCCATAACCGGCCGTGAGCAAGCGCAGCAAAGAACCTCGCGTATTCGATCACCTCGTCGGCGCGGGCGAGGTTCCCACCACGCAGAATCCATTGCCGAATGGATCGCTGCAAAATGCGATGGGTGGGCGTGCACCACCTTCGAATTTTTGCTCACATTTTGCGCCAGCTTTCACTGCCTTTGCCAAGAAGGCTGCAAAATCGTCGACGTGAAAGTCAATATGAACTGGCGTCCAGTGTCGCTCATATCGCCGAACTTCGTCAGTTCCCTCGGCCGGTTTGCTTCCAGCTGATTTCTCGATCAATCCGATTTCGGAGCTTCCACATTTGAGAATGACGTACGTTGTAACAGGTCGAGCGATCTCAGAAAGTCCCAAGGCGTCGCGATAAAATCGCAGACCGTCGTCAAGCAGTGGAACGTCAATTGAAACTGAGTACTTCATGCTCATGCCTTGTTAGTGTTTGTGTCGAAATAATGTCGATTGGTCTTTGCGAGTTAGCTTGACGGCTGCCCTGATCCCTCATTGAGACTTTGCCACGAACCAAGGGATTATTTTCAGCGATGTGGACCGATACGAATTGCGCGTCATGCGCGCAAAAGCTTGGCTTTCACCAAACCGTTATCTGCTGCAAGTTGCAGCCAGGCCTGCTGCGCCGCGCGCGGCCACGCCACGGCGCGCCGGAGCCAGCACGACGCATTGTGAGGTGCCGGCGGCAACCAAGTGCCACGCGTTAGGCACTCGGTATCGGTAGAACTGGCATGACCTCCACAGAGTGTCCTGGAAAGACCGTGAAGTGCGGATGCTTTTCGAACAGCTTGGCGGCAGCCTCATGCGAATCCGCGCGAACGAGGGTGTAGCCGCTCATCTCGTTGCCTATGTCCTCGATCCCGTGCTCGCTCACCTTTTTGGTCTTGCCGAGGGGGCCGCCCATGCCAACGATTGCCGCGTGATGCTTTTCGACCCATGCTTTCCAGGCCGTGATCCCCTCTTGCATTTTGTTGCGGCGCTCCTCCTCGGAAAGGGCATTCCAAGCCGTCATGCGAGGGCTGGTTTTGCTGCCGAGAAAGATGGCGAGGAACGTATCGTTCGTGCTCATGGCCTCTCCTTTTTCTTGGGCTGAAGTCTCAAACGCTCGGGGCGTCGAAGGTCGGATCGGTAAGTAAGCGGAAGCCGTTCGCTTTATGAGTGCGGTCGGACCGCCGATCAGAGTGATGACAGGTGCAAGCCCAAAACCCCACCGCCGATGAACGCATAGCCGGGCGATACCGTTCCTTAAGTCCAGAACCGCACCCCGTTTAGATGGGGAGCCTCCACACGCTAATACGCCGAGTAAGAGCTGCGTTGATCATCGCGGTAAATTCGGCAGTACCCGGCGGTGCTGAGGACTCTGAAGTAAGGTCTGCTTCCCCTCCAAGACTCTCCGTTTATCCCACTTGCTGCCGCAGCCATTGCAATTGGCATTGTTTTTGCCGATGTCGTTGCCCCAGGGATACGCTGTCGTCGTCCCCGCGCGCGTTGCATACTCATTTTCGGCTTCGGACAGCAGCCGGTAGGTCTTGCCGGTCATTTTCGACAGCCACGCCACGTAGCGCTGGGCATCATCCCAGGTCACGTTGATGACCGGCTGCTGGCCACGCCCAAAGCCGCTCTCGCTGATACCTTGCGGGCAATCGCCATAATCGACGCAAGTGTCCCATTCGTCGAAGGTCAGTTCGTACTTCGATACGGCAAAGGGTTTGGCGATGGTGACCTGGTGCAGCGGTTCTTCAGCTTTCGTGTGCCCTTGCTCCGTTGCGGGCGAGCCCATCATGAACGAACCAGCGGGGACCACCACCATGTCGGGACAATAATCCTTGTCTTGCTGCTTGGGCGCGCATTCCCTGAAACTCTGGTTCGGATCGGGCTTGAGCGCCTGCTCGGCCGCCGGCGTGAGCACGTAAGGCCATATGTTCGCGGCCAGGAACGGCCGGTCAGTCCGCCACCAGCGCCACTGTGCGATGAGGTAATCCTGTTTGATCCAGCCGACGAGGCCGAGGATGATGCCGACGAGCATCGTGTAGAGAGCCACGTTCAGGATGCGGCTCCGCCGTCTTGACGCCATCTCCGCTTTTCGGCTCGCTGCAATGAATGCTTCCGTTTCTCCAGACGGCGACGGAGCGCCACTTGGTCGAAATGCCATCCACGCTTCGGATTGGTCAAGAACCGGCGGGTGCAGCAGCAGTCCGCCCGCGCGGCCCGCATCGATCCAACGCCGCGCCGCTTCGCCGAACTCGGTGTGTCGTCTAATCCAGCCGATATCACTCCGGAGCGCTTCAGCGAGCTTGTCAGCGCTTGCGTCAAAGCGCGAAGCATCATCGAAGAAAATGAAATTCAGTTTCGCAAGCGGTTCCGGTACGGATTTGTCGTCCACAGAGCGGAATACGATTGGCGCGAAGCTCTTATTCAGCGATGCCGCGTATGCGACCTCTTTGAGAGCAACAGTTTCGGGCCGCACCGCATCGGGGCTGAGCACGAAGACAATCGTGTCCGCTTGTCCAATCAGTACTTGTACCCGCTTCCACCACTCCTCGAACGCGTAAATGTCGGTGCGGTCAATGAGTGTTTCGAAACCACGCGCCTTGAGTGCCACATCAAGTCGATCGGCAAAAGCCATGTCCTTGCGCGAATAGGAAATGAAGACCTTGGCCTTCGGCGCGGATACCTTCCCCTGGTCACGAGTATTGGTCGTCATGGGCTGGTCCTTCACAGCCTGAAGGTGCGTCAGCTATTTTGGCTTTTGCAAGGTGTTGTTGCAGCGCAAACGTTAGGACCGCTTGGGGTCATTTCTCGCCGTTACCGCACCGCAACAGTGCCGGCCGCTTCACCTCTGGGAGCAGCCGTAACCGGGACGAGGCGGCACTCACACTTCGTGCCGATTTTGGACTCATGCATTGCAGCAAAATCCATGTAGCGTTCTTTTTGAGATTCGGCGTCCGCGAAACACGATCGCTGCGCACAAGCGTTGCAAACTACAAAGACTAGGACAGATAGCGACCGGGATCGGCCAGGATCACCGCGCTCACGGCCTCGTGGTGTTTGATGACCATTGATCGTGACGGACAGCATCGTCACTTGAGTGCTCCCTTGATCATGGCTTGGGTCACCGGCAACGATTGGAAGCGGTGACCGGTGGTATCGTAAATGGCGTTGAGAAGCGCAGGGACCACGGGAATCATCACGACTTCGGCCATACCCTTCGGCCGCTCGTCGGGATCAACGGGTGGCAATACCTCAACCTCGAGCCCGTTGAGCGGCAGGTCCGACCCCCGTGCGACGAGGTATTGACCGAGGTTCCATTTCCCGTTGCCCGGTCCATCCTCGTAAAGCGGCAGCGTTTCGAGCAACGCGTAGCCAACACCCATCGCGAAGCCGCCCTGCGCCTGTCCCAGCACGACCTCGGGGACCAACGCCTGGCCGCATTCCAGCACGCTGTATGCTTTTGCGATACGCAACGCGCCGGTTCCGCGATCGATCTCGATGCGGACCACCGTGCCGCACAACGCCGTATAGGTGGGTCCGCTCCGGTTGAGGTTGGTAGGCGGAAACTTCACGTTGGAACGATCGATGCGAACAAATTTGCCCGCGCCACGGCGCACGGCCAGCCCATCGATGTCGGCCGTCCACGCCTGTCCGCTCACCACGAAGGTCGCCTGCGACCATGCCCAGCGATTGAAGCCGTGCGCCATCGCCCCGGTCACGCCATTGCGCGCATGCGCCTTTGCCGCGACCGCCGGCAAGGGCAGTGGTGCCAGTCCCGGCAAGATCAGCTGCCCGTCTTTCCATCGCGCCTTCTCCCACTCGTTGGCCCTAGGATCATTCGGCGCGATGCCCCACAATTCGAGCGCAGCCGGCCACAGACCGAAGCGGAACACGACGCGCGCAGCCTCGGCTGTCGGGTGTGTCCCGACATAAGCGCCGGTCGAGGCGGCGGTAGCTGAACTGATCGCAGGCACCCAGCGCGGATTGCGCGCCGCGGCGTCCTGCGTTTTTTGATTCATGGTGTGGGAGTCGCCGGAGGTGACGAGCGCCAGTGGGGCGAATGTGCCGACTTGCGCGAGTGCGACATCGTCGGCGATGCCACCCAGATGCGCTGCGACCCGATTGGCGGCCGCTGTCCCAATGCCGTTGCCCATCTCTACGCCGTCACAGCGGATGGTGATCCGGCCATCGGGCGCGATTTCGACGGATCCCAACGAACAGTCCCCTCCGGTGCCGTAGTTCTTGGTGGCACACGCGACGCCGGTACCGACGAGAATTCCCGCCTGCTGTCCGCGTGCCTTCTCGTCGGCACGCTGCTTCCAGATCGGATGCTTCTCCAACTTATCCAGGATCTCCGGGGTGCGGATCGACACGCTGTAAGTGTTTCCTGCCATGGTGCGGCCGCCGGGCTTGAGCGCATTACGCCGCCGGAATTCGATTGGGTCGAGCGGCAATGCCGAGGCGACTTCGTCGATCAATAATTCGAGCGCGGTTATCGTCTGCAGCGTCCCAAAGCCGCGCATCGATCCTGCGGTTACGCCGCGCGAGTGGAACGCATATGTCATCACATCGACTTTCGGAACATAGTAGATACCGAGCGCGGTGTTGGCGCCGACGGTTGCCGCATCGGCCGAAAAATTGGCGAGGCCTCCGCCATCCAACGCGTGGTCAGCGGCGAATCCGACCATCTTGCCGGTGGCCCGATCGACACCTATCCGCGTGCGGATCTTGAAGGCGTGCCGCTTGAGCCCCGATTGAAACTGCTCATAGCGGTTGTTCGCTAGCCTGACCGGACGATTCGGGAAGAACATCGCCGCCAACGCGACGTAAAGCGGGAACGGCGTGTAGTCGCGTCCGCCGAATCCGCCGCCGCAATAGGCAAAATTGGTGCTGATGCGGGCCGGTTTGAAGGCGGCCTGGGCGTTGCCGAGCAGATATGCAAGCGCGCCCGCGGCTTCGTAGGGCGACTGCACGCTGACAACTAGCTCGAGGTTCTTGCGGCGCGCATCATACCAGGCAAGGCCGCTTTCCGGTTCGAGAAACATCGGGTCGACCGACTGCGTCTCGAATTCGCGGTCCAGCACCAGAACTGCCGGATTGTTCCCTGCAAGTTCCGCGCGGATCTTTTCGCCATAGGTCGCGGCTTCCGCATAGGCTTGTCCGGCCGGGGTCGGGAGTGGCGCCCATATCGGGCGCCCCGTGTTCTCGAAACGCCCCGGACTAACCCAGCCGTTCTTGGCCGGCGCGTACACGTCCGGTGCGTCAGGGGTTGGGCCTCCCACGCGCGTGAAACGAAAGGCGCCGTAGTTGGGCATCGTGACCGGGCCGGTTTCTTTACCGAATTTCACGACAGCTTCGTCGCGAAGGGCGAGCCGCGCCTGATCGAAGGCGTCGAAATCCTCGAACATCAACAGCGCCACCGGCTGACCCAGATAGAGCGGCGTCTTGCCGACCGGGCAGAGGAGATCGCCGGCATAGAATTCGGGAACGCGCATGCCCGTTCGCGCGAGGTCGGCGGCTGTCACCAGCACCGCAGGCTTCAACGCACCGCTCAGGCGCGAAAGGTCGAGGCCGTCGTAAGCGTGCGTCGCGTCCGCTGCTCGAATGAGCATGGCACGCGACGTGGTCTGCGGCCAGTTGGGGAGATCGGCTGCACGAAAATCCGATGCGTAGAGCTTGGCGCCCGTAACCTTGGACACGCCGTCGATGCGACCGACGCCGGTGGCGGCGGGATTCCAGCCTTGCCGCCCCGGCAGCGTCTCGCGCGCGGCAAAGCTCGGTTCCTCGGCGATTGCCAAGGGCGTGATGCTGAGCGCAATGCCGCTCGCCGTCGCCGACTTGACGAAGTCACGTCGCGAAATTCTCATTGTGCCGCGCCTTTATTGCATGAATGGCTGTCCCTCCAGCCGACACTCCCGGCGAGCTGATCTATCACATTCGGAGGGGACAGCAGTTGTGCATCACGGCAAATTTGGCGGCCAATGCCGCAGATGGGTCGATGCTGTTGAAAAAGTCCAAAATTGCCCTTTGATAATTTTCCCCGCCATAAGTCGGTCCGACGGACGACTCCGATCTGTGTAGCTTCAATCACGTTACCGAGGTCGCCCGTGAGTTTATCGTCAGGCGATGAGGGTCCCCTACATTTTTACACGAAAGTCGCGTCTACAGCCCAGAGAATTTCTGATCACCAGTGCAAAAAGACTTTTTCAACAGCATCGGTCATGAACAGCCCAAAACGATGCGTCCAAGTTGAGTCCGCTGCTCATTCGAGACCAGTCGTAACTGGGGCGAAACGGCACTCACACTTTGTGCCAA
>CATPCO010000081.1 GCA_955652925.1 uncultured Xanthobacteraceae bacterium
AGGGGAAGAACAGGCGCCAGAACAGGCGCAGGCGCGTGCACTCCTCTTGGTTGTTCGTCGCCATCTTCGATCCCCAATAGCATGCGTATGGCATTTCATCCGGTGCTCGTTCGAAAAACTTCCCGGCTTGGAGGAATAGCCTCACGCCGGTCACTCCTTTGGCCCACCGCATGGCACATTATCATATCTGCGGAATGTAGTCAATACTTTTGTGCAATTTTTCGCAATTTTTTGCAGCATGTTCCGCATACGAGTTAACGCGGCAGCGATGCTCAATGTCGGCTGATTGAGGTGGACCGGCTAATGTTGTTGCCCTGCGGTAATCTCGGGTTTTGACCCCACTCCGGTCATGGGCGGCTTGAAAATGGTGCAGTGCAAATTGACCATCGAACCCCATTTCGCTGGTTTCGATTTCGTGATTTGATCTTGCATTGGCGTGGTCCCGAGCCTCGGGGAGGCAATGCGGCGATATTCCGCTTCGGGGAGCACTCTCGTTGACCCAAATTCCGGTTGATGTTTATCCGAGAGTTCCCGCCACTGTTGATTTTTTGAAGGTTGGAGAGTTCGACAAGAAATTGGGAGGCACGGTCCCCTGGCCATATAGATTAGATGGCGCGTTCGATGACAAAGCCACGTTCCTCCGAAAAAAAGTATTCGCACTTCTTCGGATCGGTAAATCTCTCTTCGTCCTGCTTGATGACGTTAAGATAGGATGGTGAACGGGCGAAGGCGTTGAAACCCTCTATATTGTCGAACGATAGTTCCACAATTCCGTCTGTGTCGCCCAAATTCGGACCGGTCGGCCGGTCGCCGGTTGTGAAGCACTGAATGTAATGGCGCACATAGCGCTTCACGTCGGGTTGACTTGCGAAAAGGGGAGCATGTACCTCGCGCCAATAAGCCACGCATTGCTCGTGGGTCATATCGGATCGGCGCCTGACAAGAATATGTACTTTTAACATGGTCTTGTTTCTCCTCGCAAGAATTAGACTTGTGCCAGGCCGCCATCGACAAAGAGCTCAATACCGGTGACAAATGCGGACTCATCTGACGCTAGGAACAGCGCAGCTTTGGCAACTTCTTCGGGCTGCCCCATACGCCCCATTGGCACCGTAGAAACCATCCTCGCAATCGCCTCCGGGGGTTGGCGGTCTATCTGTGGTGTCTTGATCGGGCCGGGACTCAAAACATTAGAGCGAATATGGCGGTCCTTCAGATCCGTGGTCCACGTTCGCACAAATGAACGGAGCGCCGCTTTACTCGCACCGTAGACACCGAAATTTGGAGTGCCCTTAACACTGCCGAAAGACCCCGTGATAATGATGGAGCCTCCGTCGTTCAACAGCGGCAGCGCCTTCTGTACTGTGAACAGCGTTCCCTTGACATTAATGTCAAACAACTTGTCGAAATGCTCTTCAGTCACTTTTCCAAAGGGAGCAAATAGCGAAAGGCCCGCGTTGGCGAAAACAATGTCAATTCGTCGCTTCGCTTTAGTTATTGTTTCGTAGAGACGATCAAGGTCTGCCAAATTGGAAACGTCTCCCTGGACCCCAGCGGCATTGTCTCCGATTGCCTTCACAGCTTCGCCGAGTTCTTTTGGACGACGACCAGTAATGAAGACGTAGGCTCCTTCTTTGACGAAGAGCTTTGCCGTAGCCAATCCAATTCCTTCAGTGCCACCCGTGATAACCGCCACTCTTCCTTTTAACTTGCTCATAGTTTCCCCCTTGTAGAATCATGGGCCTTGCCGAAGGCCGTGGCGCGACCGATATCGGTCAAGGCGCCAGTGATCAAGACGACTGGGTTGCTCATTTGGTAATCCTCGCACTTTGCTCGGCTCTACCGGCAGAGCATGGAAGTGGATGCTCTGACAGCGAGCTGGAGACCGGAGCCCTGTCTGCAGGCATGCTTGCGTTGAAGACTACGTAAGCCTTCCCAGCGTCTACGAAAAAGACTTTTTAAGCTGAGGGGCATGCCTTGGAGATAGGGAAGGCGCACCGTCGCCGAGGAGGAACGTTTAATATTGGTGGCGTTCTCTGCGAGGCTCGTCACCCCTTCCGGCGCAGGCCTCGTTGCCGGTCTGCACCGCCATCATCAGCCTTGCCGGATATCCGGGCGCTCAAGTCATCAACTCTCGAAAGGAACAGCTTCAGGATCGGCGATCTGTTCGCCTTGTTGTAGCCGACAACCAAGTCGATCGTTGGGGCATCTCCTCGGATCGGACGGCTGGTCACGGTCCAAGGAAGAAGATTATTTGGGTATAGGGGCTACTCGCACTCGCCGACGAGGTGATCGAGTGATGGATTGCCACCGCCGTATTTGCTGCACTGCATGAGTCCGGTCCTGTGCACAGAAGAGCCCTGACAATCGCGTCGCTGCAGGTCCGGTTACTGAGAGACTGCGGAAATTGAGAGCGGGCCAGTCGGCTCTGCCGGCCCATTGCCTTTCACCCCAAGGCAGAGGTCTACAGGCGCAGGCCGGGCGGTGCTGGAAGTTGGGACGCACGTGGACGATCTGAATGGATCGTCACCTATGCAGATATTGCTCGCGCTATGGCACGATGTTGTTGCGCTGGATGACCTCGCGCCATTTCGCAAAGTCGGCTTCGAGGAAGGCCCTGTAGGCTTGCGGGGTATCCATTGGAAGCGTCGTCGCGGCGAGAGGTGCAACCCGTTCAGCAAATGCGTCGGTCCTAATGATCGCGCTGATGTCACGATGCAGGATAGTCACCACAGATGCAGGCAACCCGGCGGGCGCGACGAGCCCGTAAACGTTGTCGGCAACGACGCCGGGATAGCCCTGCTGGCTGAAAGTCTTGATCTCCGGCAGCAGTTCGATTGGCTTCTCCGAAGCGACGGCAAGAGCCGTGGCCCGCTTGTCCCGGATGAACGGCAGAGCAACGGGTGCCGTCGCGATAATGAAATCCGTCTGGCCGGCGATCACATCCGTCATCGCCGGGCTCATGCCCCGGTAGGGAACGTGCGTCGGCTCGAACCCCGCCTGATTGGCGAACATTGCTCCGATCAGATGGGCGGTCCCGCCGGTTCCGCCGGATGCCATGTTCAACGCGCGCGGTCGTTGCTTGGCTGCTGCCACGAGCTCGGCAAGCGACCCATAGGGAGAACCTTGCTTCACCGTCAGGATGGAAGAGACAGATGCAACTGAAGCGATCGGTTCGAAGTCCTGCATTGGATGATACCCGCCCTGCCGGTCAAGGCTCGCGCCAGCACTGAAACCCATATCAACAAAGAGAAGCGTGCTTCCGTCGGGGCGCATTGTTTTTACTTGGCGTGCAGCGATAACACCGCCCGCTCCAGGGCGGTTCTCGATGATAACCGTAACCTTCAGTGCTTCCGCGAGCGGCGGCGATAGAAGTCGAGCAAGAATGTCTGATCCGCCGCCCGCCGCGAATGGGACAACAATCGTTAGCACCCGTCCATCCTCGTCGAACAGACGAGCCGAAGCGGGACGAAGAGATGCGAGCGCCGCAGCCGCCGAAAGGAGCAGATCGCGACGGCTGAACACTGCTGATCACCGGGCGGTTGTTGAAAGTAGTTCCTGTATCCTAGAATTCATGGGTTCGCTAGTGCTGAGCCCTGTGCTATTGGCAGCGTTAGACGCGATAAACAAGGTGCAATTCAATGCCCGATCTCGTGCCCATACCGGCCACATTGTTTCGCGGAGGAACATCAAAGGGTCCCCTGTTCCTGGCGAGTGATCTGCCGCGGGATAAAGCAACGCTCGACGCGGTGTTGCTTGCGGCCTTGGGCTCTCCCCATAAACGCCAGGTGGATGGCATTGGTGGTGCGGAATCCCTCACCAGCAAGGTCGTCATCGTCTCGCGTTCGCGCCGCGGCGACGCCGACGTGGACTACCTCTTCGCTCAGGTGAATCCGGAAAGCCCGCTCGTCGATTACAAGTCGAACTGCGGCAACATGCTCAGCGCGATTGCGCCCTTCGCCGTCGAGAACGGCCTTGTCGGAGCGAACGGTTATAAGACGACTGTGCGCATCTACAACATCAACACGGATTCTGTGGTCGAATCGACGATCGACACCAAGGGTGGCGAGGTGCATTACGAAGGCGACGCAGCGATCGATGGCGTGCCCGGGACCGCCGCGCCGGTTATCGAGAACTTCGCAAAGACGGTGGGAAGCAAGACGAAGAAGCTTCTGCCAACGGGGCATGTCACAGAGACGATTGACGGAATCGAGGTCACCTGCATCGATGTGGCGGTCCCGGCCGTAATCATGGATGCAAGCTCGGTTGGCATTCAAGGAAATGAAACGAAGCCGCTCCTTGACGCCCGCTCGGATTTGATCGCGCGGCTAAACAACATCCGTGTCGAGGCCGGGCGGCGGATGGGCATGGACGACTGCACCGAATACGTCGTCCCGAAGCCCCTCGTGCTGAGCCCTCCTCGGAATGGGGGCACCATTACCTCGCGGGACTTCGTGCCCTACAATTGTCACGCGACCCACTCGGTAACCGGCGCGACGGCCCTTGCTGCTGCCTGCGTCCTCCCCGGGACGCTCGCCAACCGCATCGCCCGCGTCCCGCTCGATGTCCTCACGACAGTCAGGATCGAGCACCCGGGCGGACAGATGGACATGGACGTCGAGGGCACGATGAAGGGCGGGTCCTTCACGCTGACGCAAGCGAACCTCCTTCGCACGACTCGGCGGCTCTTCTCCGGCATGTTGTTCATTCCGTCCCGTATCTGGGATGGACGCGACAAGGCCACCGACGTGGCGGACATATCCCAGTCCATCGAGTTCTAGAGAGGCGACCCGGTGGCCACGGCGGAGCTGAGCTTCGTCCCGAAGTCTCATGTCTTCGGCCAGGTATAGGATCGCATCGTCAAGATTCATTGACGCGGAAGTTCGCTCCGAAGGAGGCTAAAGTGAAAATACTGATGTACGCGGCGCTGGTAATAGCGTTCGCAATCGGTTCGGCAGCAGGGCAAGAAACGTGCGAAAGCAAAGCAGTGGGGAAAAATGGCAAGCCGCTCGTGGGTGCCGCGAAAAACAGCTTCATGGCCAAATGCAAGCGAGAAGCGTGCACGCCGAAGGCAATTGGATCCGATCGCAAACCACTTAAGGGTGCAGCGAAGAGGAGCTTCATGGCAAAATGTGAGAGGGAGCAAGCCTGATTCCTCCTTCTTGTCTTAACATCTGAAATGCAGGCCAGCAGTCGATAAGGGGTGGCATCGCTGGGTCCCAGTATCCAGCCGATTGTGTGTCCGGTTAGGAAGATTCGCCGAGCATTTGCGCTTTGGGCACGGAAGAGCCCTAAGAGCCGCGTAGATGTAGGTCCGCTTACTGAGGGCATTGCCCGCTGACTGCCCTCGTCTAAATAGATAATCCTGCATCCCTCCCAGGCCGGCGAGGAGTATCATGCAGTTTGATCGGCTGAACCGCCTAAAATAACAGGTCCCCCGAGGCATGGCGTTCCGCATCGGCGCGATTGCATGCGGTCGCCGATGCATCGCTTACCAGACGGGCTGAAGCTCAGCGCGATGCGCTGGCCGATGCTTTGTCGGCGGGATATTCGGCCAGCAGCTAAGCCCCACGCATTGTTCTTCCGCGGCCGCTCGCTCTCGGTGGATGCTGCGCCCGACGGCCATTCCGCTCGCGGCCAAGATGGCCAATGCAAGGATCGAAGCTGCGATTGTTTTCATGGCTGAATGCTCCCACACGCGGCCAGTATGGCGCATGTCCTCCCGTCAACATGTGATGGTGATCACAAGATCACTTTCTTCGCCCGAGCTACTGCGGCGGGTTAAACGCTTTCCAGCATCGGGAAGCTCATCGCCCTTATGGGATCATGCTCGCGAAGCGGCCGATGTCCGCAGCCGGAGGGAGCTGACATCGTGCTGGCGGCGGCCATTCTCGTTTTGACCCGAAGCGGGCATAAGCCCGGCTGAAATCCCGTAGCGCAACAGTCTCCCGGCATCCCGAGCGGCGTGTTCAGCAGGGACGCCTCGGTGTTTGTCTCCTCACGGGTAGGCCCAGATATTTTCCTCACTTGCATTCGAACCCATTTAAGGGTCTCCAGTCGTCGACAAGGGAGGGTAAACCATGAAGATCGTCGTCATCGGCGGCACCGGCCTGATCGGCTCGAAGAC
>CATPCO010000082.1 GCA_955652925.1 uncultured Xanthobacteraceae bacterium
AACGTATGCACTGCGAGCCGCAGCCCGCCCAGGCCAATCAATCAGCGTCAGCTTGTTGCAACGCATAGGCCATGGATCAGCCGTTCAACGTGCTGTTCCTCTGCACCGGCAACTCGGCGCGCTCGATCATGGCCGAAGCGATCCTGAACAAGGCGGGAGCCGGGAAGTTTCGAGCCTACAGCGCCGGGAGCCGGCCCAAGGGGCGCGTGCATCCCGAGACGCTGAAACTCTTGCAAGGTCTCGGCTGCGACACGTCGGGCTGTCGCTCGAAATCATGGAGTGAGTTTGCCAACCCGGGCGCGCCGGTGCTCGACTTTGTGTTTACCGTCTGTGACAACGCGGCGGGAGAAGCGTGCCCACTCTGGCCCGGCCAGCCGATGACGGCGCATTTGGGCATTCCTGATCCGGCTGAGGCCAAGGGTACTGCGGCGGAAGTGGCGCTCGCGTTCAAGGACGCCTACCGGATGCTGCATCGGCGCATCGGGGTGTTCACGTCGCTGCCGCTTCGCTCTCTCGACCAACTCAGCCTGCAAGCCAAGCTGAGAGAGATCGGCGGCATGGACGGTGCCACAACGACCACCGATGCCGGTTGAATGCCGTCGCTCGCTCAACGGCTGTTCTCGGAATGGCTCGGCACTGCGTTCCTGCTCGCGGCAGTGGTCGGCTCCGGCATCATGGCGGCAAAGCTGGCAGGGGGTAACGACGCGGTTGCGCTTCTCTGCAACACGCTCCCTACGGGTGCCATTCTCGTTGTCCTGATTTTGATTTTTGCGCCGCTGTCGGGCGCTCACTTCAATCCGGCGGTGAGCGTCGCGTTTGCATTGCGGGCGGCGCTACCTTGGCAGGACGCGGCCCTTTACATCGCGGCGCAACTCGTAGGTGGCATCGTCGGAGTATGGGCTGCGCACCTGATGTTTGAGCTGCCGCTTTGGCAATTATCAGTCACCGGCCGCACCGGCAGCGGGCAGTGGCTTGCCGAGGCTATCGCTACATTCGGACTGGTGTTGACGATCTTCGGCTGTGTGGCGCGAGCACCGTCGGCTGTACCTTATGCGGTGGGCCTCTACATCACTTCGGCATATTGGTTCACGGCATCCACATCGTTCGCCAATCCCGCGGTCACCATCGCGCGCTCCCTCTCGGACACCTTTGCAGGGATTGCTCCTGCTGGCGTGCTGGCTTTCATCGTCGCGCAACTCGCGGGAATGCTCGTGGCGGTCGCTGTTGCGGTATGGCTGTGGCCGAAAGCGGCCAAGGCCTGATCAGGCTTGCTACACTCGCTTGCGCGCTTGCAGGAATCGAGCAAATGCCTTGAGCGTGATTTCCGAGACATGGTGCTCTATTCCTTCGGCGTCGGCCTCGGCGGCCTCCGCGGGAATGCCTAGCGCGAGCAACATGTCGACGACCAGCCTATGGCGGGCCCGCACTCGTCTAGCCAGTTCTTCTCCCTTGTGCGTGAGGAACACCCCACGGTAGGGGCGGGCTGTTGCCAGTGCTGCACGCTTGAGCCGCGTGATCGTGTTGATGGCGGTAGGATGCGAGACGCCCAGCCGGCGGGCGATATCCGTTGGCCGCGCCTCGCCGGTCGTCGCCAACAAATCCGCGATGAGCTCGACATAATCTTCGAGCAAAGCTGTCGATTGAGCCGAGCGCGCTTTGCCGAAGCGACGTGCCTGCGTCAACTCCGCCGGCAGCTGCAACGGAAGCTTGACTCGATTTCCGGGTGTCCTTCGAGACATGACGCCTTCCCGCAACGAACTGTCAGAATTGACACCACCATGTAGCATTAGCTACATCATCGTGTAAGTACTAGATGAGCAAGCGCGCGCCAATGACCGATTTGATCGACCGCCCGGCATCGCTTTCCGCACGGACCGCAGCCGCAGCGAGCGAGTTGCTGGCTGGCCGGCGCGCGGGGCTGCGTGCCTATCTGGCTTTCGTCGGACCGGCGGTCGTCGCCTCGATCGCCTACATGGACCCGGGCAACTTTGCGACCAACATTCAGGCCGGCGCGAAGTACGGCTACGGTCTGCTCTGGGTCGTGTTGCTTGCCAACCTGATCGCGATGTTGTTCCAGGCGCTCTCCGCCAAGCTTGGGATTGTGACCGGCCGAAATCTGGCGGAGATGTGCCGCGATCATTTTTCTCAGCCGGTCGTCTGGACGATGTGGGTGATCAGCGAAGTCGCTGCCATGGCCACCGACCTGGCCGAGTTCCTTGGCGGCGCCATCGGCCTGTCGTTGCTGTTTAGCATCCCGCTGTTCTACGGAATGATCGTTACCGGCGTCATTGTCTACGCCATCTTGATGTTCGAAAGGTTCGGATTCCGGCCGGTCGAGCTGATCATCGGCAACCTGGTCGCGATCATCGCGTTTTGTTACCTCATCGAGATGTTCATTGCGCCGATCGACTGGCGCTCGGCAGCCTTGCATACGGTGCTGCCGCAAATCGCCGATGCCCAAGCGTTGTTGCTCGCCGTCGGCATCATCGGTGCGACCGTGATGCCGCACGCGGTGTATCTGCATTCCGGGCTGACACAGGCGCGCATTCCAACCCGTGATGAGAGCGAGAAACGCGCCGTGGTGCGCATTTCAAATACCGAAGTCATTATCGCTCTCGCGATCGCCGGCATGGTCAACATGGCAATGGTGATGATGGCATCGAGCGCGTTCCACGCCGGACATAGTGATGTTGCGGAGATCGAGACCGCCTATCACACCTTGACCCCGTTGCTCGGCATCGCGGCAGCGGGCGTATTCCTGCTGTCCCTGCTTGCGTCGGGCGTGTCGAGCTCGACAGTCGGAACAATGGCCGGCCAAATGATCATGCAAGGTTTCGTCGGGTTCCGCATCCCGATCTGGGTTCGACGGCTGGTGACGATGCTGCCGGCCTTTGTAGTGGTCGGTCTGGGCGCTAATGCCACGAATGCACTGGTCATCAGCCAGGTGGTGCTCAGCATCGCGCTGCCGCTTCCCATGATCGCGCTCCTCATGTTCACGCGGCGCCGCGACATCATGGGTCGCTTCGCAAACAGCAGGCTCACCAATTTCGTGGCGATCGCCGGTGCAGTCGTGGTGCTTTCGCTAAACATTCTGCTGATCTTGCAGACGTTCGGCGTGACCATCCCCGGTCTGGCCGGCTCCAATTAGCCATAGGCTCGGGGCTGCAATGGTATCGCCTGGTGCCACGGCCCCGGCGTCACGTCTTCAGGAAGGCCAGCAGGTCGGCATTGATCGTGTCTGCCTGGGTGGTAGGCATGCCGTGCGGGAAGCCCTTGTAGGTCTTCAGCGTCCCGTTCTTCAGCAGCTTTGCCGACAATGGTCCAGCGTCGGCATAGGGAACGATCTGATCGTCGTCGCCATGCATCACCAGCACCGGCACTGTGATCTTCTTGAGGTCGTCGGTGAAATCGGTCTGTGAGAAGGCGACGATGCCGTCGTAATGCGCCTTCGCGCCGCCCATCATGCCCTGCCTCCACCAGTTCTGGATGATCGCCTCCGAGGATTTCGCGCCCGGCCGGTTGAAGCCATAGAAAGGCCCCGCCGGCAGGT
>CATPCO010000083.1 GCA_955652925.1 uncultured Xanthobacteraceae bacterium
AGGTTACGGGCGCGCTCCGAAGTTGCCTGCAATCTCGATTTCCAATCCTCGGGAAAGATGCCTGCGCGCACGTGGCGCATCGGGCGAGTTGGCGGCGCCGCGACGGCAAGCCGGATTTTGGCCGCACTGCGAACACTCAAATACGGAAATCGCGCCACGTTTACGCCCTCCGGTTCGGCAAACTATGCAAATAGCAGCCGTTTTGGGGACGGTGGTGGGGGGATGTCGTGCAACAAATCAATTTGGCCATTGTCAGGTTTCGATCGTGTGGGGTGCGTTCCGCCCTGCTTCCTGTGACGCAGATCTTGTCGCCACAGCAGCGCACCATGGCTTGCGGGGGCCCGCGCCTCATGCAGCGCGCTAAACCCGTTGGGCACAGGTCGAACTGACGCAGTAAGACTAGCCGGGACGACACACCTCGCAGGCTTGCCCGAACAATCAGCCGCGCATGTCGACGTACGACGCCTTCATTTCCTACAGCCACGCCAAGGACAAGGCGGTTGCCGCGGCGCTGCAAGCGGTCAAGCAGAAACTCGGCAAGCCGTGGTACCGGCGCCGGGCGTTGCGCATCTTTCGCGACGATACGAGCCTCGCCGCAACGCCTCAGCTGTGGTCCTCGATCGAAGCAGCGCTGAGCCAGTCTCGGTATCTGGTGTTGCTTGCCTCCCCCGAAGCCGCGGCCTCGCGCTGGGTTTGCAAGGAGGTTGGCTACTGGCTTGAACACAAGAGCGTAGACACTGTTCTCGTTGCGCTCACCGACGGCGTGCTGATCTGGGACGATGCGGTCGGGGACTTTGCGTGGTCAGAGCACTCGCCGCTTCCGCCAGTGCTCCGGCGCAGCTTTTCTGGCGAGCCCAAATGGGTCGATCTGAGAGCATACCGCAATAGTGTCAGCCCGCGGGATCGTAAATTCATCGAGCTGGGCGCGGACTTGGCGGCAGCTATCCATGGCGTTCCCAAGGAAGATCTCCTATCGCAGGAGGTGCGCCAGCAGCGGCGTGCGTTGACGCTCGCCTGGTCGGCTGTAGGGGTACTGCTGGTGCTGTTTGCAGCCGCGGTCTGGGAGTGGAAGGACGCGCTGACGCAGCGTGATCGCGCCGAAACGGCATTGATCCAGGCCGATCGCAACTATAGCGCGGCGACCAATGTTAGTTCAGGCGTCGTCGATATCGTCAGGGATCTCATCTCTGCGGGGACTATCTCTACCAAGCTGGCCGAGCCGCTGCTCGAGGTGACCCGCAAGACCATCCTCCAGCTGGAAGACGAAAAAGAGAATGATAGTCTGCGGGCGCTCGAGTGGCAGCTACTGAACACGCTCAGTCTCGCCTACATCGACGTTCCCGGCCAAGCCGCTAATGCGCTCGAGCTCGCGCGAAAGATGCGCGACCTTGCCGAGCGGCTGGCTGCCAACCGTCCCGACAACGACAGCTATCGCCAACTCTTGATCAACAGCGAAATTCGAATTGGCGACGCACTCGAAGCGCGAGGCCTGTTCGATGAGGCACTGCAGAGCTACCGAACGGGTCAAGTCCTCATGGCTAAATTGGCCGGCAAGGACCGCACGAACGGAGACCGCAAGCGGATGCTGGTTTATATCCAACAGCGCATCGGCGACACGCTCCGCAAGAAGGATGACCGGCTCGAGGCGGCAGTCGAATTCAAGGCCAACCTGGTGCTGGTAGAGGAGCTCGCCGCTAATCCCGCGGCCAAGCCGGATTGGATACGCGCTCGCGCGCTGGCACATCAGCGCATGGGCGATATCCTGCGCGAGGGCGGCCATCTCGACCAGGCGATTGAGCACTTCCAGGCCTATCACGATGCGATAGCGACCCTCATCAAGTTGGAAAGGCCCAACGTACCCAATTTGACCTGGCGACTCGATCTCGCAATCAGCAAGCAGAGGATCGGCGATGTGCTTCTCGAACTTAAGGATTATCCGCGCGCGCTAGAGGAATACCGCGAATATCAAAAGGGTGCCTCCGACGCGGCGAACCGCGACCCGGAACAAGGAGAGTGGCAGAGATTTCTTGCCAACAGTCATCTCAAGATTGGCGATGCGCTGCTAGCCCAGGGCACAGCGGCAGAGGCGGCGGTGGAATATGCAACGGCGTTGCAAGTCTACGCGCAGTTGGCAGCCAAGGATTTGCGGCCGCGCTCGCAGAGAAACCTGGCGATCGCGCACCAACGACTGGGTACGGCACGGCTTGCGACAAGTGATTTCGCTGGGGCGGTCGCGGAATTTCGCGCCTGCCTTTCGCTAGCAGTCGACGAGAGCGCGCGCGATGCGCAGATCATAAGCCCGGTTCTCGTCCACGAGGACTGCCGCAGCCAGCTCGCGCAAATCAAGGACGCCCTGATGTTTGCGGGCGCGCGTTAAGGCACGGCTCTGCCGGCCGACACACGGCCCCGGGGAGCGCCTAACGCGCGGTCATGGAGGTTTCGGGCCGTCTTGCTTGCCGGCGATGGCCGAGCTCACCGGTGCGAGAGTCGCTGTAAGCCCGACCACGAGTCCGAGGCCGATCATAACCAGCACAGCAAGTTTCCTCATGATTTCCCCTCACGTCCCTTCAGGTTCCCAAAATGCCTGACACCATGGGCTACCACACCGCAGGAAAAAAGCAAAGCGGCGGCGCGCTTTCACTGCTGGGTGCGGCCTGGCTGCCGGATCTGCGCATCGGGTGGGTCGAACACGGCATTACGTTCGAAAAATCCGTCTGGCTGGAAAACGACCGAGAGCTTCCGGGTCGTCATCAATGGGAAATCTTCCGTCCGCGG
>CATPCO010000084.1 GCA_955652925.1 uncultured Xanthobacteraceae bacterium
CTTTATAGGCTGGAGAGTCCGTCAGATCCGCGATCTGGACAACCTCCTTCGTCGTGACCATGCGCCTGAACGGATGTTGCGGTGTCGGACGCATCAATAGCTCGCGTCGGGCCATTGCCTCCGCAAATGCCGGTGGTGCGTTGTGGATTGCACCGATGCGAAATGCTCTATCTTCGTAAAGCTGCAACACTCCGAATTTCGCATGGCAGATGCGAGTTGCGTTCTCCAGCATGGTGTGGAATACCGGCTTCAGATCGCCTGGCGAACGTGAGATAACGTGCAACACCTCCGACGTCGCGGTCTGTTCCCCTCGCGCCTGCGCTAATTCGCGGGTAAGAGCGCTGACTTGCTCTTGCAGATCGGCGACGGTTGAACTGGCTTGTCGCGCGGCCGTCGGCGCGTTGTTGCGCGTGGGCTTCTTCGTGCTGCTGTGCTGTGTTTTTGCTGGTTTACGGCTCATAGCGCAACGCCGTCTCACCGAGCCCTCCCATGGGCCGACGACCATACGCTACCAATGAGGCCCGTTGTGCACCACAGCAAAATTCGATTGTCGATCGGCAGCTTTGGGTCACTTGCACGCATTACCGCGCCGCAGCATTGCTGTCCGCTTCCCCCCAGTTAGCGGAATCGATTTGCGCAGCCAAGCGCTTCCGAGTCGTGCCACAACCGGACTGCCGCCCTAAGCCGCTTCAAGCCGCGATCGAACGGTACGCATGCGGCTGGCGAGATCCCCCTCGGCTACGAGCCCGCGGTCGAGCATGGTATGGACGAGTGCGAGCAGCTCACTTTCTGGAGCAGGCACCTCGCCATAGACGGAATTTGCAAGCTTATCCTCAGCTCTGCGCCGGTCCAGGGTAGGAAGCGTGCCGTTGACTGAGAGACATTCGCACATTGCGATGAGACTCGTTTTCCACGGTGGGTCGGGATTGGTCACGCCGTAGCGTGGCGCAATGACGTCCCACTCTTTCCCTTCGCGTCGTATGGCCTCAAGCAACGCGATCCGGCCAAGGTCCACGTCACTCGCCGTGCTCATTCGGCGGCCCTCCCATGCTGTGGCGAACTTTGGACAGGGCGGCGGGCCTTGTGGATTGGGTGAACGTCTGCCGTTCTGCCGGGCCGCGGCAGGGCAACGCCGATCATGCAGTCCCGTGTCACGATCGCCGCGAGTTGCTCCTCCGTCCAATTCTCGGTCCCTTCGGGCCGCACCGGAAGCACCATGAAGCGGCACTTCTGGTTGGAGTCTTCGATCCTTATCTCCACCTCGGGCGGAAGCACCAATCCGAATTCGGCGAGCACCTGGCGCGGCCAGCGGACCAACCTGCGCCGGTAATTGGTAGATCGGTACCATTCGGGCGACATGCCGAGCAGTGGGCGCGGATAGCACGAGCAGAGCGTGCAAACGATCACATGATGCAACGTTGGTGTATCTTCGAGGACGCGAAAATTCGTGTAATCACTCGGGGTGCCGAAGCCGGTTGGCTCGGCCCAGTTGATGCCGATCTCCTTGCAGGCTTTGGTGCCGTCCTCCAGGAGACGGGCCTTGAAAGCGGGGTCCGTCCATGCCTTCGCCACCAACCGCGAGCCCGCGGCTGGTCCGACGGACTCGGCCCATTCAGTGAACCTCCGGTGGTCCTCTGCGGTAAAAAGGCCGTGTTCGATCGCAAGCTCCCGTACCGCAATCTCCAGAACCTCGTAGTCCGTTATTTCTTCCACCATCGGCGCCGCTTTATGTTCATGGCCGTCGCCGGTGTGTTTGTGTGCCGTGTTCATGGCGCGCTCCTGCCTCTTTCGATCCCGGTCAGTGGTTGACGGGCTCGAGCCAGCGATCCGGGGACTCGGTCTGCAACGTATCGTTTTCGAATGGGTACTCCTCCCAGAGATCCTTCTGACGGAACCGGACGATGTAATATTGTTCGAGCCGGCCGTCGTAGTTAAAGGCTTCATCCTCGGGAATGAGGTCTTGGTATGTGAGAGCGGCGATCGTGCCGACGGCGCCGCGCACATAGTTCTGAGTGCGAGTGTAGAACATGTTCGGCATATTCTTCACTTGCACGCGGTCGCCCACTTTGAAACGGGCGGGGGCGGCGGACATTCCCTGAGGTTCATTTTTTTTCATAGCGAGCCTTCACCTCCGCAATCTTCTCCAGCAACTCGGTTAGCGAGATGTGTTTTTTGTCGACGAGCATCCGGGCCGCGGACCAAATCCAGCGTCCGTAATAGGGCATGCCGAGATAGAGCGTGTAACCCAAATCGTTATCGGCCCGGCGGCGCCTCTCTTCGGCGGTCCATACGCCCCTCCAGCCAAGCACCTCGCACGTCACGTACGTATTGAGCTCCCACTGCTCCTCTTCCTTTTCTTCGTAATGGACGGGCACATCCTGCTGGCCGCCGACATCGTGGGGCGGATGCATATAGGCGCGGAACAGGGGAGCGGGATTCTCGTAGTTCCAATTTTGCGGCAGATGAAGCGCCGGCTGGAAAGAACCTATGATGTCGTACTGCTGACGAAGCTCGGGTCGTGATGTCATTCTCATGCACCTTCGTCTTCTCGGAAGACGGCCCTGGGCAGGCGCCGCCTCGCACTTCACTAATTCCGAAAGCACGCAATATGGAATGATCGGGCAGCAGGCTCCCCGCCTGGATCATAGGTATGGACTTGCATCTCGGCCGGGATCCTTACTCAGGCCAACCGTGCAGTCCGGGCAGAACCGGTCCGTCCAAGGCGCTGCCAATCGTGGCAGAAAAATTGGTCTTTGAAAAGCGGCTCGCATGCGTTATCAAGACCGTCTATTTCCCGACTGATCGCCGAGGTCGACGGCAAGTCAACGCCGACCTTTCGGGCTGACATATTGTTCTGTGTCGGGATCCATCGCGTCACATTTCGCTTCGCTCCTTTCTCGCTTGCCAATCTTCGTGTAGCACTAAATGCCACTCTCGGCTGGACGGCGATCGGGCATTGATTTCGGATAGGCGATGTCCGAGAAGGGTCAAAACCTGAGATTACCGCAGTGCAATATTGATAGCCGCTTGACCCCCGTCAGCAGACATTAGGCGAGCAAAGCCGTACAACCCTTCGCGGCTCCATCCATGAGTTCGCTCGATTCAGACTTTGTCCTGAGGGCATTCAAGTCTTTGGATCGACTATCGCGAAAGCGTGGCGGTGCAGAGCCTTCAACTCCTTCTCCGCCTCGACTGTTTCCAATTCTGTCAACACCTCTGGCGGTCTGGAAATACTCGGCGGCCTCCAAATCGACCGGCTGCTCCGTGGCAACGAGTTCGCGCTTTGCAGCAGCATGGGCGAGACCCCGACGCATGGCGTATCTGAAGGTGACAACAGGGACATCTGGCGGGACGGTGATCTTCTTGTCACCGTCCTTGTATTTGACTGTCAGCGTTTCCCCATCGACACCAGTGACGACTTGCTCGACATTGCCATTTGTCATGGTGCTCTTGGGTTGAAGGTCCCATGGGTAATGTCCCTCTCCGGCCCCACGCATCGCATCTGGGAAGATCAGGACTTCAAGGGCGCGCTGGGTACCGTCTGCTTGCGGCATCGCGGCGACCGGCGGATTCGACTTCCTGAAATGTCAATCTTTTGCTGCCTCCCCGGCAGAGCCGGGGGAACTCCTATTTTGGTTTAGTATCCCACTGTGATGTCGACTTCTTGCAGGAGTGCTCCCCCGGCCTTGAGACTTCGGATGTTCGCGACCATTTGGGTTACGAGTTGGGCGACGGTCGGCCGTCGCGCTACGTGCGGCATCACCGTAACTTTGGGATGCAGCCAAAGCGGGCTCTCCGGTGGCAGCGGCTCAGGCCACAGTGCGTCCAATGCGGCGTAGGACAACTGTCCCGAATCGAGGGCAGTGATCAGATCTTTGTCCACCACATGTTTGCCGCGTCCGACGTTCACCAGCATGGCCCCTCTTGGCATCATGGCAAACGTACGAGCGCAGAAGATGCCCTCTGTTTCCCTTGTCAGCGGCAACAGGCAGACGGCGATATCGGTCTGATTGAGAAACGCCTCAAACTGATCGCGGCCATGGAAAATGGGGACCTCTGCGGCCCGCCTCGGTGAGCGAACCCACCCAGAGACCTTGAAGCCGAGCGACTTCAACACTAACGCTGGCGCTTTGGCCATCATTCCGAAGCCCAAAAAACCGATGCGCCTGTGCTCGGGCCTGATGATCGGTGCCATGCGCCATTCTCGATTGGCCTGAGCCGCATGATAAGCAGGCATGTCGCGATGGAAACGCAGAACGTGCATGATGACATATTCAGTCATCATTGGATCACCGCTTGGCGGTTCCACTTTACCAAGTGGGACCTTCGGCAGTTTTGGATGTTTGATAAAGGACTCCACTCCGGCCGCACGGCTGAACATAGCTTTCAAATTCGGGAAGACGGGGAGCAGGTCGAAATCCGGATGCATGAATGCAAGGTATTCGATGTCGCTTAACTCGCCCGCATCAGGC
The DNA here is from genome assembly GCA_955652925.1 of uncultured Xanthobacteraceae bacterium. Taxonomy (GTDB): domain Bacteria; phylum Pseudomonadota; class Alphaproteobacteria; order Rhizobiales; family Xanthobacteraceae; genus VAZQ01. Next base: position 4,473 of record CATPCO010000084.1, read on the forward strand.
CAAATGCGAATTGCCAAATCGGGAAGCTGTTCCTTGAACGTGTCGCGCCATGCCTTCGCATTGCCGATATGTTTGTCCAGCTCGATAATGAGTAGCGCCATACGCCCTCCAAAGCTGTTATCAACCGGTCAACGAACGGGGTGACGGTCATCGGGTTCCGGGGGCGAAATGTGGCGGTGCGCATCACCGCCTTGGCACGGAACGCCCGGAAATCGCATCGACCTCCGCACGGCGGAATCAAAATCCGGGTATTTTGCATTACGCCTATTCTGAAAAATCATCAAAATTCGACTGATTGGCCATCAATGGGTAAGTCCGCCTTCGGATTGGTCAGTGAAGCGCAATCCTGCCCGGCATCAGTCATTTCGCCGCCGAGCACGCGCCCGAACGCGTCACCGAGCTGTACCGCCCGTGAAGCTCTGTGGCTTCGGGCCTCCCTCATGACACGCAGCGGCCGAGAACCAATTCCCGCATTTGTCACAGCCCGCAAGGAGCAACCCCAGGAGCATCATCGCGGCGAAGGCGCCCGCCCTGCCGAGCCGATTGAACGCCGTCTTTGTTTCCTGCATGCGAGCTGCCCCCCAACCCCAAACCTTTGTAGGCCGTCATTCCGGCCGATCGAGCGTAGCGAGCGAGAGCCGGAATCCATAACCACAGACGGCCTGGGATTATGGATCCCGGGTTCGTCCCTTCGGGACGACCCGGGATGACCACTACACGACATTCCCTAACGGATTTGCGGCGGAGGTGAGGCGCCCTCCAGCGCCGCCGCTTTCCTGCGGCGGAAAACGGGGCGCCAAAATCCGGCGTTCCATCCGGCGATCGCCCAATAAGCAAAGCCGCCGGCAAGTCCGGCGGCAATGACAGCGAGCGGCCCGTTGAGCGCAACGCGGCTGTCGTCGATGTAGCCAAACAGGTTCCAGGCGATCCAGGCGGAAACTGCACCATTTGCGGCGTGGAACATCCAGGAACGCAACACGAAGGCCTCCGCGATCAGGATGCCGATGGCGGATGGCAGCCACATGACGCTCAGCAAGGTGACCAGCAGCACCGGCGCAGCAAACAGATAGCCATAAACCGCGATGGTGCGTTCCTCGATATCGAGCCCCGCCACCTGCCCGATTTTCCACCCACCGAACAGAATGACGAACGTTCCTGCCAGCACCGCAACGAAATAACCGAGCGGCACGAGAATGAAACGAAGGAGAAGCCGGACAAGGTCGTCCATGCCGGCGATCAAGCTGTCATGGCCATGGCGCGCAAAGCCAGGCGCTCACGGGCGGAGAGCTTTTGCGTGGCGCTCTTGAGCTGGCCGCAGGCGGCGAGAATGTCGCGCCCGCGCGGCGTGCGCACGGGAGAGGCATAGCCGGCATTGAAGATGATCTCGGAGAATTTTTCGATCTGATCCCAGTCCGAGCACTCGTACTTGGTGCCCGGCCAGGGATTGAAGGGGATGAGATTGATCTTGGCCGGAATGCCCTTGAGCAGCCGCACCAGTGCCCTCGCATCGGCAAGTGAATCGTTGACATCTTTGAGCATGACGTATTCGAACGTGATCCGGCGCGCGTTCGAGAGCCCGGGATACGCCCGGCAGGCTGCGAGCAAGTCGCCAATCGGATATTTTCGATTGAGCGGAACGAGCTCGTTGCGCAACTCGTCGCGCACCGCATGCAGCGAGACTGCGAGCATGCAGCCGATTTCCGCCCCGGCGCGCGGGATGTACGGCACGACTCCGGAGGTGGAGAGCGTGATGCGGCGTTTGGAGATGCCGATACCTGCACCGTCCGCCGCAACGATGAGCGCATCGCGCACCGCTTCGAAATTGTAGAGCGGCTCCCCCATGCCCATCATCACAATGTTGGAAACGAGGCGCGAACTCTTGCCGTCGCCCCCCACCCTAACCCTCCCCCGCAAGCGGGGGAGGGAAGGGTGGGGGTGCCCGGCTGTTGCCTGCGGCCAATCTCCAAGCCGGTCGCGCGCGAGCATGATCTGGCCCACGATTTCGCTGGCGGTGAGATTGCGCACGAGACGCTGAGTCCCGGTATGGCAGAACGAGCAGGTGAGCGTGCAGCCAACCTGACTGGAGAGACACAGCGTGCCGCGGCCGGGTTCGGGAATATAGACACATTCCACTTCGTGAGGCTTTTCCTTGGGATGCTCGCCCGCAAGCCGCAGCAACCATTTGCGCGTGCCGTCGACGGAGACCAGCTCGGCGGCCACCTCGGGCCGTGCCAACGTGAAGCGGTCGTCGAGGCGCGCGCGCAGATCCTTTGACACGTTTGTTATCTGATCAAACCGCGTGGCACCTCGCACATAGAGCCAATGCCAGAGCTGCTGGACGCGCATCTTGCATTGCGCCGGCGGCACGCCGATCCCTTCCAGCGCTTGTCCGAGCGCCGCGCGCGAGAGACCGACAAGCGAGGGCTTTTGCGGCGGCACATAGCGCTCGAGCGGCGCCTTCTCCACGCACGCCGGAGCGGCCCCGGCGGGCCGCCTTGCGGTAAGCTCAACAGTTTGAAAGGGATCACTCATTTTCGTATTGGCGGGCCCTGAGGTCCTCCATAGATGGGACCGCAAACCGGAAACTGACAGATGGCCCCCACCCTAACCCTCCCCCGTTTGCGGGGGAGGATAGAAGGGTGGGGGCCGGCGTTTTACTTCAACTGGTCGATCAGCGCCATTGCGGCGGCGGGCGCACGCACCTTGGCCCCGGCAATCATATAAATGAAGACATCCCTTTTCTTGCGGGGTGGCGGCTTTTCACTGATGGTGGCGAGATCATCGGGCGCTGCGCCCTCCGCCCAGGTCTGCGCGCGCTTGGCCCAGGTATCGAGCAACGGCCGGCGATAGCCGGTCTTCACGTCCGGTGATGTTCGCTGCAGGCGGGCATAGACGAAATCGCCCGTCACATCGGCGATGGGAGGATGCTTGCCGGAATCAATGAGCGCGATCGCAACTGCATGCTTGCGCGCAAGCTCAATGAAAGCAGAATTGAGAAAGCTCTCATGCCTGACTTCGAGAACGTGCCGCAGCGCCCTGCCGGCCGAGCGTTGCGCGAGGAGATCGAGAAAAGCCGCAAAGTCGTCCGGCACAAATTTCTTTGCGGGATGGAATTGCCAAAGAATGGGCCCAAGCTTTGGTCCCAATTCGAAGACGCCACTGGCGAGGAAACGCTCGATCGATGGCCCTGCTTCGGCCAGCACCGTGCGGTGCGTGGCATAGCGCGGCGCCTTGAGCGAGAACACGAAATCATCGGGCGTCTCGGCCGCCCATTTGCGAAAGCTTTCCGGCTTCTGGGTGCGGTAGAAGGTGCCGTTGATCTCGATGCTGGAGAGCCGGCGGCTCGCATATTTCAATTCGCGCGCGTGCGGCAAGCCCGCGGGATAAAACTCGCCGCGCCAGGGCGCAAACTCCCAGCCGCCGATGCCGACCCGGATGGTCATTGCCTTTTCGAGACGGTTCCTGAGCTTGCCCTTGCTTATACCAAACTGAAGCTCGCAGCGAGCGCCCGGCATCCGAGGCGTGCACACCAAAACTTGTCCTTCCCGAAAATCATGTGCGAGCGCAGCGATAATGCAATCCAGATAGAACGGGCACCGCGAAGATGGTCCCAGATCGTTGAATGGCCCGTCCCAGCGGCGTGTCCTTGCCCAAGCCTAAGTGAGTTCGCGTCTGGTTGTAATAGCTTGAAGGTCTCAGATCCCACAATGTTCGTTGAAACAAAAGAGAATACGGCCATTATTTCAGTAGCTTACCAAAAGTGACGTTTGCGAGTTCGAATCCTTGTATGGGACTGGGGTTGTCAAGCGGAATCTTTGAGCCCGCTCCTCTTTCTTTCAGGGCGGCGCGAGGCGTCCTGGACAGCATTGAGCAC
>CATPCO010000085.1 GCA_955652925.1 uncultured Xanthobacteraceae bacterium
GACTTGGATCGCCCGGAGGATTTCAAACGGCTGGAGGAGACTGGTCTGGGACGGTCTAATCTGATGCACCGCCTGTAATGTAATGTAAATAACAGGGAAAATACGGGAGCGCTGCGAGCAAATGTCCGAACGGCAACGACTCGCCTGAAAAATAACAGGACGATGAGGCTCTGATACGACGGCATAACAGGCAGAAACAGGAGCCATAAGACGTGCCGATCAGACAAGGAAGATGTACATGAAGTTGTCATCGCGGAGCGCCTTCCCTTCCGCGATCATGCGGTCGCGCCGCGCGTCGAAGTCAGCTTCGGTGTCACCGTACTCTCCGATTAACGTGTGCCAAGGCCGCCAGTCCGGTTTGTTGACGCGTTCCGCGGCTTCCAGTCGTTTGAGTATTCTGCTCATTTCTCGCCTCTCAAATGCTACGCCAATTGCACGATCGTGGTTCAAGCCGGTATGTCGGCATTCGCGGCCGCAGCGGCGGGCGCAGGAGCAGGAAGCTTTGGCGGTTCCGATCGCCGCTCGGCCGCAGCTTCCATCCGGGTCAAGCGCTCGTCCAAGCCATGCGTGAACAGTGCATGCACGAAGCCGGTAACAACTTTCGCCAGAGCGGCCGCTTCAGCCGGTGCGACTTCGCCTGCCCCTACGGCGGCGGCAATGCCGCCCATGGCAGTAACCGCGTCAGAAGCCTTGCTGATCGGCGGCAATTCGCATTGCAACGGCTCATGTCTTCGCTTCGGCAGCAAACGCTCCAGGCATAATCGCAGTGCGAAGGTATTTCCCTCTTTGGCCATTTTCATTGCCTGCTGAAGGATGGCCTCGCCGTCGTCGTCGAGCATGCTTTGCAGCACGATCGTCTTCCTGTTGCGCGATCCGCGCGGGCGCCCAGCCGGGTTTCCGCTTTGGCCTTTTTGAAACTGCATGTGTGTTCCCCTTTGCCATGAGAGACTGATGACGCGGCCACTGCGCGTGGCGCGCGCATGAAAAAACCCGGCGCGGTATCCCGGCCGGGCGTTCACGCAATTCTGGAGGATAAGCTTTTATACTACAGTTACGTTTCGTAGTCAAGGGGGCTATCGTCAGGGGGGAAGGCGAAATTTTTTCACCCCCCGTTGGCTTGCATTCCCAAGTCGAAACCTCACCCCGGAAGTTCTTGAACAACGTGCCGGAGCCGTGTCCGAGCGTCAGCGAACGCGAAAGATCGTCCCGCAGGCGCAGATCGATCGCCTGCGCCGCATGCATCAGCTCGATGCCGACGATCCCGTCGAGGTCCTCTACGATGCGTCGCAGGCGGCTTGCCGCGTCCACCGCGTTGGTTGCACCGGTTTGCCCGACCAGCATCGTATTCAGGCGGATCAGCATCGCTGCCCGCACTGTGATCTCGGGCGCGGCCGATCCCGCACCCGCGCTCGTCGCGCGCAGATTGTTGGCGTTGAATCGCAGCGAAGCCTTGCGCTGCTCCGCGTCTAGAGTACTTCGTTTGGTCTCGCCGTGCCGAAGAATGTGCCCGTGGATATCATCGACAGGCTCAATAAGGCGGTCAATGACGGCCTTGCAGATTCTAAACTAAACGCGCAGCTTCGGGACATTACTGGCGTGCCCATGCCAGGGTCGCCCGCTGACTTCGGGCAGTTCATCGCTGAGGAAACCGAAAAATGGGCGAAGGTCATCAAGCTCTCCGGTGTCAAGTCGGAGTGATCCGAACCGCTTGGCGGATCGCGCTCGGCATGGCGGGCAAGCCATGAACCGTCAATTCAAGATCACGGGCGGGCGAAATCTCCGCTGCAAGGGCTGGCGACAAGAGGGCCTGCTGCGACTGCTCGAAAACGTCCTCGCGGTCGGCGAAGACCCGGAGCACCTCGTGGTCTATGCGGCGCTGGGCCGCGCGGCCCGCGACTGGCCGTCCCATGACAAGATCGTCGAGACGCTGATGACCATGAGCGAGGAGGACACGCTGGTCGTGCAGTCCGGCAAACCGATCGGACTGATCCGTACCCATGTCGACGCGCCGATCGTGATCATGGCGAATTGCAACATGATCGGGCATTGGGCCACAGCCGAGAATTTCTATGACTGGGAAAAGAAGAACCTGATCTGCTGGGGCGGCCTGACCGCGGGCGACTGGCAATATATCGGCTCGCAAGGCGTCATTCAGGGTACCTATGAGATCTTCATGCGCATCGCCGAACGCCATTTTGGCGGCAATCTGCGCGGCCGTTTCATCCTCACGTCCGGCCTCGGTGGCATGGGCGGCGCACAACCCCTGGCCGGGCGGATGGCGGAGGCTGCAATCCTTTGCATCGAGGTGGACGAGGCCCACATCGAACGGCGGATGGAGATCGGGTATCTCGAGCGCCGCGCCGCCTCGCTTGACGAGGCGCTTGCCATGATCGCCGACGCCCGCAAGGACAAGCGGGGATTGTCGATCGGCCTTTGCGCCAACGCCGCCACGATCTATCCGCAGATGCTCGAACGCGGCATCATCCCGGATATCGTAACCGACCAGACCTCAGCGCATGATCTGGTCTATGGCTATGTGCCCGACACCGTGACGCTCGCGCAAGCGCGCGCCCTGCGTGAGAGCGACCCCAAACGGCTGATGGCCGAATCGACAAAGTCAATTGTGCGCCACGTCACCGCGATGCTCGGTTTTCAAAAGGCCGGCGCGGTGGTGTTCGACAATGGCAACATGATCCGCAGTCAGGCGAAGGATGGCGGGGTCGCCGACGCATTCAGCATCCCGATCTTCGCCGAAGCGTTCCTACGCCCGCTGTTTGCGCGCGCCATCGGTCCATTCCGCTGGATCGCGTTGTCGGGCGAAGAGTGCGACATCGCCAAGATCGACGATTATGCGCTCGAACGGTTTGCCGAAAACAAAATCCTCTCGAACTGGATCAGTCTGGCACGCAAGCATGTTCCATTCGAAGGGTATCCTGCGCGCATCGCCTGGCTTGGATACGGCGACCGCAGCGACCTGGCGCTCGCAGTCAATACCATGGTCCGTGAAAGCAAGCTCGACGGGCCGGTCGCGTTCACGCGCGATCATCTCGATGCCGGGGCCATGTCGAATCCCTATATCATGACCCAGAACATGAAGGACGGGTCCGACGCCATCTGTGACTGGCCGCTTCTCGATGCGATGGCGAATTGTTCTTCAAAGGCCGACCTGGTTGCGATCCATTCCGGCGGCGGCGGCTATTCCGGTTACATGACCAGTGCCGGCGTGACCGTGATCGCGGACGGAACGACGGAGGCGGCCGGACGGCTGAAACTGGCGCTCGACAATGACACCTCGCTCGGCATCATGCGCTACGCCGACGCCGGCTACGATGACGCTCTCGACGAGGCGGCGAAGAAAAACGTACGATATTTCCGGCTCGGAGATAACTAATCTAATTGAGCTTGCTATCGCTGCGCAACGATGTCGGCCTGCTGGCGGAAGAGTACGACCCACAGGCGCGGCGACAGGTCGGAAATTTTCCGCAAGCATTCTCGCATCTCGCCCTGATTAGAACCGCCTTGAACCCGCGCGAGGTCGGTTCGACACAACCGCGCGAACCAGAGCGCCCGCCTCTCGCGCGACCTCGATGCGCTCAGTCCTCGGCGAAGGGGTTCTTGAGTGAACGCCTGACCGGCGCCGAGCCGCGGGCCGTGCGAATCATGTCGATGAGGGCGCGCAACGTGGCGGGGACCTGCCGGTGCCCGGGATAATAGAGGAACAATCCTTCGAACGATGGCGACCAGTCTTCGAGTACGCGGACTAACTGGCCCGAGCGCAAAAACGGCTGGGCCAGAGATTCGAGAGTGTACGCGATCCCAAGTCCATCGATGGCCGCGCGAACTGCCAAATCGGCATCATTGACCATTACCCGGCCGTCCACGGAAATCCGCCGCGATTTGCGGTTCCGCTCGAACGGCCACACCAGTACGTCGCCGTCGGCCTCCCGCCGATATTGAACGCAGCTGTGACGGGCGAGATCATCGGGCGTACGCGGCGGGCGCCGCCGAGCAAAATAAGCCGGCGCACCAACTACGGCGATTTTCATCAGCCCCATCACGCGAACGGCAATCATGTCGGCCGGCACCCGGTCGCGCGGTCCGATCCCTGCGTCGAATCCCTTCGCTACGATGTCGATGGGCGCCTCGCCCAACGCAAGCTCAAGGTGGACTTCCGGGTACGTCGACAAGAAGCGTCCCCAGATCGGCGCGATGACCGCCGCCGCCGCCAGATGGATTGCGTAGATCCGCAGCCGTCCCAACGGGCGCCGGCGCTCCTGGTTCAAGTCTTCGAGCGCGCCGGCGATCTGACCGACTGCCGGCCGCAGCCGCTCGAGTAAGCGCAAGCCGGCGTCCGTCACCGATACGCTGCGCGTCGTGCGATTCAATAACCGCACCCCGAGACGCTCCTCCAGCTGCCGCATCGAATGGCTGAGCGCGGACGGCGTGACACCGAGCTGCGACGCCGCGGCCCGAAAGCTCAAGTGATCGGCAACAGCGACGAATGCTGTCAGATCGGCCAGGTCACCACGGTTCATTCCTGAATTCCTCTCAATACTAAATGCAATAAATAATGATTTTCATTTACGCCCCTCGTTAATACCTCAACGACAGCCCGCCGCTATCGAAGCAGGACCGGGTCAATGTTTGCGCCGCCCGCCGCTCCTGCCGACGCGACACGGCCGGCGAGCGCACACGCACTCGAGCAAGGAGGCGCGCAGGGCATGGACTTACGGTCGATCGATGATCGCAGCATCGCCCAGGTCGTGCCCATCGGCGAGGGCAATTTCGGCGTGATCTGGAACGGTGAGCTGCGCCCAGAGAAATACCCCGCCAAGGGCCTTGCTTACTTGGCTATCGCGGCCCTGCGGCGGATTGGGTCGCCCCCGACTGCTCCGGTGGATGAGACATAGCAGGGTCAAACGCTCCTCTAGCGGGCCGCACCGAATGGCTGAGCGCGGACGGCGTGACACCAAGCTGCGACGCCGCGACCCGGTCGGCAACAGCGATAAAGGCGGTCAGATCGGCAAGGTCAGCCCGTTTCATTCATGAATTTTTCTCAATACCAAATACAATAGATATTGTATTTTCATTTACGCCATTCGTCCATAGGTTAGTGGCACGTCCAGCGCCACATCCACTCCGGCATCAAAGGAAGGCTCTATGCCCGCCGACGCGACCATAGTTTCGCTGCGCTCCGATCCGGCCGAGGCGCCGGCCGCGAGGCACGACGTCCCACGAAAGCAGCCACAGCAGCCTCCACTGGAGCAGCCGAAACAGCCACCACGAGAGCAACCGGAGCGGCTGATCGAGAGGTCCTCGGACCCCGAAAAGGCCCCGCAGTCTCCGCGCCGGCGCTGGCTGCGCTGGGCGTTGTTCGCGCTGCTGCCGCTCGTCTTGATCGCCGGCGGCTACTGGTATGTCACCGGTGGCCGAGTGATGTCGACGGATAACGCGTATGTCGAAGCCGACAAGGTTGGCATCTCGACCGACGTCTCAGGCATCGTCAAGGAGATCGACGTCAGGAACAACCAACACGTCGAAAATGGCCAAGTTCTGTTCCGCTTGGACGATCTCCCGTTCCGGCTCGCAGTGGAGCGCGCTGAAGCGCAGGTCGGCAACGTTCGGAACGATCTCAACGCACTCAAGGCGAACTACCGAGACATGCAGGCGCAGATCCGGCAGGCCCAGGACGACATCGAGTATTATGATCGCGAATTCCACCGCCAGCAGGATCTGGCGGCCAAGAACATCGCGTCGCAGCAGACCTTCGACGCGGCGCGCCGCAATTTGCAGAACGCGCAACACAAGCTGGCGTCGCTCAATCAGCAGCTTGCCGCGATCGCCGCCAACCTCAACGGCGACCCCGATATCCCGATCGAGCAGCATCCGCGCTATCGCGATGCCGTGGCCCAGCGGGACGAAGCCGCGCGCCAGCTTGACCACACCGTGGTGAAGGCGCCGTTCGCCGGCATTGTGACAAACGTGCCCTCGCTCGCACCCGGCAAGTACCTCCAGGCCCCGATGACCGCCTTCTATCTCGTCGCGACGGATTACGTCTGGGTCGACTCGAACCCGAAAGAGACGGAGTTGACGAATGTGCGTCCCGGGCAGCCGGTCACGGTGACGGTGGACACGTATCCGGACCTGGAATGGCACGGCGCCGTCGAGAGCATCAGCCCGGCTGCAGCGCAGGAGTTCTCGCTGCTGCCGGCGCAGAACACCAGCGGCAACTGGGTGAAGGTCGTGCAGCGCATCCCGGTGCGCGTTCGTCTCGACAC
>CATPCO010000086.1 GCA_955652925.1 uncultured Xanthobacteraceae bacterium
ACCGCCTGGCGCGAGCGCTAAGCACCGATCTGCCCTCCCCCCAGGCAACGTGAGACAGGCCATCACAACTTCACAAAACTTTACCTGCGCGACACCAGTGAGCAAAAGCCGGCACCTAATCTGCTGGCTTGGGCGCATCTCGCCTCAACAGCATAGGAGAGCCAGCATGGCGGACCAAAACGATACCCAGCCGGCAGACCCCGGGCCGATTGCCAATCGGCCCAACGGTCGCGGCCGCAGGAGTACACTCGTAATCGCGCTGCTTGCGGCGGCGCTTTTGGCGAGCCTCACCGGAAACGTTCTGTCGACGGCTTTCGGCCAGGGGTTCGCCTGGCACCGTTTCGGCATGCGCGACGGTGGCATGTTTGGCGGTCCGCTCACGCCGGCGCAGATGGACGAGCGGATCGACCGCATGGCCAAGCACATGGCCATCGAGCTCGACGCTACGGCAGATCAACAGGCCAAGATCGCCAGCATCGCCAAGGCTGCCGCCGCCGATCTGCGCGCAATGCGGGAGAAGATGCAGGCTGCGCGCAGCCAGGCAGTCGCGCTCTTGACCGCTTCGTCGATCGATCGTACCGCAATCGAGCGGCTGCGCGCGGAGCAGATCGCCCTTGCTGAAACTGCCAGCAAACGCATCGCACAGGCCTTGGCTGACGCTGCCGAAGTGCTCAATCCGGAACAGCGGCGCAAGGTAGCGGACTGGGTCTCCCACGCTGGACCATGGGGGAGCTGGCATCGCGGTTAAGGGAGATTGGTCGACAGGCTCGTGCACGAACGCGTTCTCCTGATCGAAGACGATATCCGTCTTGCCGGGATGCTGACTGAGTATCTTGGCAAGGCGGGCTTTTATGTCGTGCACGCGGAGGATGGAGCGCGCGGCCTCGCACTGCATGACCGTGAGGCGGTGGACGTTGTCATCCTCGATCTGATGCTGCCAGACAGCGACGGGCTTGAAATCTGCCGGCAAATGCGCGCCCGGTCCAACACGCCGATCCTGATGCTCACCGCACGCGGCGATCCGGTGGATCGGGTCGTCGGGCTGGAACTGGGGGCGGATGACTATCTTCCCAAACCGTTCGACCCGCGCGAGTTGTTGGCGCGGCTGCGTGCGATCCTGCGCCGGAGCCGCGCCGGACCGCGAACTGGATCGGCAGCCGGGGCAAGTCCTGACGTGCTGCGCTATGGCCGTCTCGAAATTGATCGCGGAGCGCGAGAGGCGCGGCTCGACGGAGCGCCATGTCAGCTCACCGGCTATCAATTCGCACTCCTCCTGACGCTCGCGCAACACGCCGGCCGGGTCATGTCGCGCGACGCGCTGATGGATGCGCTCAAAGGCGAGCCGATTGAGGCGTTCGACCGCTCGATTGATGTCCACATCTCGCGCATCCGCGCGGCCATCGAGGACGATCCAAAAAAGCCGCGGCGCGTCATCACAATGCGAGGCGCGGGCTACGTATTCGCCAAAGCGCAAGACTGAACAGGACATAAGCTTAATGAAGCGGCTGTACGTTCAGATCTATCTTACGATCGTCGGGAGTCTCGTGCTCGTGGTCCTGACCGCGGGCTTGCTCTGGCATTTCCTCGCGGGTGTTCCGCCGTTCGGACAGCCGTTCGAAATTGCGGGCGAAGTGCTCGCTGAGATTGTGCCACCGGCGGATGCGCCGGTCTCGGAGCAGCAGCAGGCGATCGAGCGTTGGGCGCGGCGTCTCAATGCGGATTTGGCGCTCTACGGCCGCGCTAACGAGCCGCTCGCTGCAGCCGGCCGGCCACTTCCGGCTCCCCGCCGCGGCAGTCAGAGCGGCGGGTGGCTGCGAACGCCCGCCGGATTCGCTGTCTCCATACGTCTGCCGGACGGCCGGTGGCTCGTGGCGCGGCTTCCCGCCCAGCGGCGCCCGAGTGCACTCGTCATCGGACTCTTTCTCGGGGCGATCGCATTGGTGGTTGCGCTCGGCGCCCTTCCCGTCGTGCGACGGCTCACCGGACGCCTCGAGCGGTTGCAATATGGGGTCGAGTCGCTTGGAGCGGGCGATCTGCGCGCCCGCGTCAAGGTGGAAGGCCGGGACGAAGTTGCGCGCCTGGCCCAAAGCTTCAATCACGCGGCCGGACGCATCGAAAGCCTTGTCGACAGTCACAAGATTCTGCTCGCCCATGCGTCGCATGAATTGAGGACGCCGCTTGCTCGCATACGGCTCGCTCTCGAGCTCATTGATGCGGCTCCCGAACGCAAACTGGAGCTGCAGAAAAATATCGCCGAGCTCGACCAGCTCGTCGATGAAATTCTTCTTGCCAGCCGGCTCGACGCGACCGAACGCCTCGATATTTGCGAGCAAATAGATTTAGGCGCCCTCGCGGCCGAGGAATGCGCGCGATACGACAACTGTTGCGTCGAAGGAAAGTCTGTGATCGTGCAGGGCGATCCGATGCTGTTGCGTCGAATGATCCGCAACCTGGTCGAAAATGCGGAGCTGCATGGCAAGCCACCCATCGAGGTGAATGTCGGAAGCCAAAATGGCCAGGCCGTGCTCAATGTATCCGATGGTGGGCCGGTCATCGCCGAAGAGGCGCGCGAGCGGCTGTTCTCGGCATTTTACCGCGTCCCCGGAAGGAATGGCTCGAAAGGCACTGGTTTAGGCTTGGCGCTGGTGCGGCAGATTGTGCGCCGGCACGCCGGCGACGTCACCTATAATCCGGACCGGGGAAGCTGCTTCACCGTGACTTTGCCGATGGGCGCCGAGGCCATGCAAATGCGCCCGTGAGTGGCGCAATCCTCAGGCGCTCATGGCCACGGCCCGAACGCCAGAATCGCCAGCCCGAGGCCTATGATCGCCATCACCGCCAGCAACAGTAACATGGGCATGTGATCGCGCATGGCATCCCCCCAAGGAACCCATACCACACGCTGTCACCCGGAAATGTGAGCTACATTACAGAGCAGATACGATTCCATTCCCGGATCCGGCCAGGCGCCTCATCGTGCGGCTCGGCCAACGCGCTTGGAGCAGGGAATCGGCCACGCGGGGCCGCCCCTCCTCAGCATGGCCGCGCTACACAGCAGTGTGACTTCCAAGATTACCGCGCGTTATGTGACGAAGGGATGACAGGCTACGGCACACGGGGAAGTTGAATGTCCCGAATTGGCATGAGGATCGCCATCCCAGTGCTTGTGCTCGTGTCCATGGCATTGGGAGCATTTGTCTGGCTGTTTGTAAAAGGTCAGATTCACAGGCGCGATGAAACATCGGCGGGCTCTGATCAGTTTTACTCGGCCACGTCGGCTTATGGAGCCGGCAAGTATGGAGATGCCTACGGTATCATGTATCCATTGGCGAAGGCTGGTGACGCCAACGCTCAGTTCAATCTCGCCTTCTTGTACGCTTGGGGCCGTGGAGTGCCGAACGACCGTGGCAAGGTCCTCAATTGGTTTCGCTGTGCTGCCCAGCAAGGCGACAACGAAGCTCAACTAAGAGCGGGAATCATTCTGCTCGGCAGAGCCGTTGAACAGAGCTTTGCCGAAAATCACGATGCGGACGACGCACGCAATCAGGCGCGGCTGCAAGCAGAAGGGCTATATTGGCTGCGGCGCGCCGCCGAGCAAGGCAATCCCGAAGCCCAGTACGAGCTCGCAAGGCGCCTGTTGCGTAACGATCCGAAGGCAGCGTTGCAGTGGTTTGAGCGCGCAGCCAATCGGGATCATGACAAGGCGCAGTTTGAGTTGGGTGAAATGTACCGGCGGGGCAACGGTGATCCTCCGGGCGTAAATGACCTCAAGGCAGCGAAATGGTACCTTCTCGCAGCGGAGCGCGGGAACAGTTCGGCTCAGGCTAAAATCGGGGAGATGTTCTACTCGGGTACCGGCACGCCTGAGGACTTTGTCAAAGCCTATATCTGGTTGAATTTGGCTGCCGCTCAATTTTCGCAGTATCCAGCCCTTGAGAACTACAATAAGCGTCTCGTCCAGCTTCGAGACTCGGCAGCCGCACGATTGACCCCGGAACAAATAAGCGAGGTGCAACGCTTGTCGTCGCAGTGGCATCCGCAACACTCAAGCGCGAACTCAACCGTTGCGTGGCGAGAAAAACCGGCCAGCCGCCCGGCGGAAAAGGAGCCGGCTGCGCCAGCCGCATATCCCCCCTGTGAATTGGAGTGAGCCATTGCTGGAGGACCACCTGTCCTACGCCGCCTGCCTCACCTCCTCGATCAAGGTCGGATCGTTGCTGTCGGCCTTGGAGCTGTTGACCCGCTTGGACACCGGCCATCTCTGCAAATAGTCGTTCTCGATCGGCTTCAATTCCTCGACGCCCATGTTTCCGCTGAGCCAATGCTCGAATTGATCGGGCTTGAGCAGCGCCGGCATGCGGTCGTGCACTTGCGCAACGAACTCGTTCGGCTCGGTGATGATCATCGCACAGGATTTCAGACGTTCGCCGGTTTCGCGGTTGTTCCATTCATCCCAAAGGGCAGCGATGGTCAGCACGGGAGATCCATCGCGCGCTGTGAAATACCAGGGCTGCTTGCCCTCCGGCGTGTCCTGCCACTCGTAATAGCCCGATACGGGCATGAGGCAACGCCTGCTCCGGAACGGCTCTCGGAAGAAGGGCTTGGTCGCCACGGTCTCCACGCGGGCGTTGAAGGTCGCAAGACGCAACGCCTTGAGCGGCTTGCTCCACCAGAACGGCACCAGGCCCCATCGCATCTCGACGAGCGCGCGCTTGCCTGCATGCTCGACAATGGTGTCTGCGGGATCGGTGGGGCAGGCATTAAAGCGCGGTTGCAGATTTGGAATGGCCGCTGGCGCCGTGAGGCGGTAAAGCGCGCGAATTTGCTCCCAGGTGTAGTTGCGAGTGAACCGTCCGCACATCCCGGCAATAATAGTATAGCGGTTATCGACTCAGGCCCTTGCTGGCGAGCTCGTTGAGATAGTCCTGCCAGTAGGCGTCGCGATTGCGCCCGAGCTCATGGAGGTAGTCCCAGCTGTAGATTCCGGTGGAGTGGAGGTCGTTGAAGACGAGGCGGACGGCGTAATTTCCCACGGGATGGAGTTCGAGGATGGCGACGTCCTTTTTGCCCGGCACGGTTTTTCGTTCTTGCGGGGAGTGGCCCTGGACCTCTGCGCTTGGGCTTTTGACGCGGAGATATTCGGCGGAGAGGCTGAAGACTTCGCCATTATCGAACACGACGGTGATCGCCGCGCGGTCCTTATGGAGGCGCAACTCTTTGGGCCAGGGGGTTTGCGCATCTTGCATTGCGGTTGGATTGCAATTTTGTGGTTTAGCGCCGGCGAGCCGGCCATACCATAGATGGATTTTCGAGGACGCGCAGTCGTTAACCTGTGAGAGGTCGAGCCTCGATAGATCTTTTATTCCCAGAACGCCTCATCAACCATTGCGACGAAAATCGGTCACCCGCCTCCGGCAACTCGGCATCAGGCATGGTAAGTAATGCCGCGGTCATTGATGTTC
>CATPCO010000087.1 GCA_955652925.1 uncultured Xanthobacteraceae bacterium
ATGAAAAGGAGCGCGACAACGCGGGCGAGCCGGGCCAGCTTGTTCGCCGGCTCGACTTGCGATCCGGGATGACGGTCGCGGACATCGGCGCGGGCAACGGTTACTACGTCGTCCGGCTGTCGCCAATCGTCGGCGCGAGCGGTCGCATCCTCGCGGAAGACGTAAAGTCCGAATACTTGCAGGCCTTGCGCATGCGGGTCCGCGATCTCGGCTTGCGCAATGTCACGATCATTTCCGGCGAGCCGCATGACCCGAACTTGCCCGCTGACTCGGCCGACGTTGCGATTCTGGTGCATATGTATCACGAGATCGCGCAGCCGTACGGCCTGATGTACAACCTCGTTCCGGCCCTCAAAGCAGGTGCACGCGTGGGCATTGTCGACGCGTTTGCGCCAACATCCAAACACGGAACCCCGCCGGACCTCCTGCGCTGCGAGCTCGCGGCGCTGGGGTATCGCGAGATCGGCATCGATCGACTGACGGGCAGCGATGCCTATCTCGCGATCTTCGCGCCGCCGTCCGTGACAAGCCGGACGCGACCGCAAGCGTTGGTCGCGTGCAAAGCGCAGTAGCAACATCCCATGACTGCATCTCAGACGCTCTTCGACAAGCTCTGGACCGCGCACGAGATCGTGCGTCGCGACGACGGGGAATCGCTGCTCTGGGTGGATCGGCACTACATTCACGAAGGCTCGTTTCAGGCCTTCGCCCAGGTGGAGACGCGGCAGGCGTGCGTGGCCGAGCCGGGACTGACGTTCGCGGTTGCCGACCATTACGTTCCCACCCGCGGGTCGCGGCGTGAGATCGCCAACCCCGAGATCGCGCGCATGCTGCGCACGCTCGAGGACAACACCGCCAAGCATGGCATTGCCCTGTTCGGCATCGATGATCCCCGGCAGGGCATTGTGCATGTGGTCGGCCCGGAGCAAGGACTCACCCTGCCCGGCTTGCTCATTGTCTGCGGCGACAGTCACACCTCCACCCATGGCGCGCTCGGCGCCTTTGCTTTCGGCATCGGCGCCTCGCAAGTCGCCCATGTGCTCATCACACAGACCATCTGGCAGCGCAAACCCAAACGGATGCGGATCAACATTTCCGGTCGCGCCATGCCGGGTGTCGGAGCCAAGGACATCGTGCTTGCGATTATTTCGCGCATCGGTATCGGCGGCGGATCGGGTCACGCCATCGAATTTGCCGGCGAGGCGATCCGCGCGCTCTCCATCGAGGGACGACTGACGCTCTGCAACATGTCGATCGAGGCAGGAGCGCGTTGCGGGTTGGTTGCTCCCGACGATGTGACGTTCAGGTACATCAAAGGCCGTCCTTACGCGCCGCAAGGCAGCGCCTTCGACCGCGCGGTCGAGGACTGGTCGGCGCTGCGCAGCGATCAGGGCGCCGCCTTCGACCACGAGCTCGACCTCGACGCATCCGGCATCGCGCCATTCGTGACCTGGGGCACCAGTCCCGAGGACGCTCTGCCAATCGATGCCAGCGTTCCCGATCCTGCGCGCGAAGCCGACGCCGCGCGCGCCAGGTACGTGCGCGAGGCGCTCGACTACATGGGCATCGCGCCCGGCAGGAAGCTCACCGACATCGCGATCGATCGCGTCTTCATCGGATCCTGCACCAACGCGCGCATCGAAGATCTGCGCGCGGCAGCAGCCGTGCTAGCCGGCCGGATGAGCAAGGTGCCGGGCCTGGTCTCGCCCGGATCGACCAGCGTCAAGCGCCAGGCGCAGGAAGAAGGTCTCGACCGCATCTTTCGCGATGCCGGGCTTGAATGGGGTGAGTCGGGTTGTTCCATGTGCGTCGGCATCAACGGCGATCTCGTCCCCCCGGGAGAGCGTTGCGCCTCGACAACCAACCGCAATTTCCGCGGCCGGCAGGGTCCACTCGCCCGCACTCACCTGATGTCACCGGCCATGGTTGCGGCGGCGGCCGTGACCGGGCGGCTCTGCGACGTGCGGCCGCTGCTCGCCGGACGCAAGATCTGACGGGGCCGCGTAGGCGTCACCGCGGGCTTGACCCCATAGGCGCTAACTTAAGCCTCGCCACAAATCTCTCCCTCGTCATGCCCCGCTTCAAGCGGGGCACCCAGTAATCCCTGGACAGCGGATTGCGGGTAAAGCCGTGCGAAATGCGACGTTCCGTGCTTACTGGATCGTCCGCATGCGCGGACGATGACGACCGAGAGGCTGATGATGCGTCTTAAATTAGCGCCCATGGGGCTTGACCCTGGGCTTGACCCGCGGGTCCATCGCTTCGAAAATAAATTTTCTGGAAGGGATGGATTGCCGGTCAAGCCCGGCAATGACCACGATTGGAAAAGTTCACCCGTGTCACCGGGCCGGCGTGCCCGCTCGACATCGCCAACCTGAATACAGATCAGCTGCTGCCGGCGCGCTTCCTCAAGGTGCCGCGCGCGGCCGGCCTTGGCCAATTTCTGCTGCACGATCTGCGCCGGGATGCGCATGGCCACCAGCGGCCGGATTTTCCGCTCAACCGGCCGCTGTGGCGCGACGCCCGCATCATTGTGGGTGCGCGCAATTTCGGTTGCGGCTCCTCGCGCGAAGCCGCTGTCTATGCGCTCATGGACGCCGGC
>CATPCO010000088.1 GCA_955652925.1 uncultured Xanthobacteraceae bacterium
GCATCTGCGGAAGGAGAATCGCAATCCGATCGCCGCGCCCGATGCCGTGTTCCGCAAGCACATTCGCGAGCCGATTGGAGCTCTCGCGCAGCATGCCGTAGCTGATCTCGTCGACGGAGCCGTCCCGGCGCACATTGAAAATGGCGGTACGGCGAGGCTCGCGCTCCGCCCAGCGGTCACAAACGTCAACGCCGATATTGTAATGCGCCGGTATCTGCCACCGGAACGAATTGTAAAGCGTCTCGTAATCGCGAGCGGAAGGAAGGACGTGGGGGGCAAACATCGAGGGGAAGTTAGTGGGCACTGCAGTGCAAATCCAGGGCGAATGGCGAATGGCGAGTAGCGAATAGCAACCCCGGGGCCCCGTCTATTCGCTATTCGTGATTGGCTATTGCCTCAATCAGGCCGGCCGCTAAACAAGGCGCATGACGCCGAGTGCGCGCGCCGCGGGCAAAGAAATCGACTTTCGTCTGCTTATCCCGTTCCTCGCGCACGTCGTTCTTGCTCAAACCTTGATCCTGATCATTCGGATCACGACCTCTTATCGGACAATCGAGCTTGGCTTGCCCGTGGTCTGGCTCGGCATTATTGCCACCGGGTTTGCGATCATCCCGGCTTTTACCGCGTTGTCGGTCGGCCGATGGATCGACCGCGGCAACGATGCCAAGGCGTGCTGGTTCGGCGCCGCACTCATATTTGCCGCCTGCACGGGATTTTGGACCTCCTCGCAATCGGCGATCAACCTCCTTGCTTTCAGCGTGCTGCTTGGTTTTGGTCACATGTTCTGCATGGCCGGCCACCAGATGCTTGCGGTGCGCGCCGGAGGCGCACAAAACCGAGAAAACGTGCTCGGCTATTACATGGTCGCAGCCTCCATCGGACAGGGGCTGGGCCCATTTGTCGTCGGCTGGCTTGCAGGATCAGCGGCGCTCGCTCCCGCACAACAGTTGTTTGGGCATCAGCCTGATTGCTGCCGGCGCGAGCGTCGTCATCGCGCTGATGATCAGGCCGCGGCCGCAACAAGCACGCCAGCATGAATCCCGCGCGGTTATGCCGATCCGGCAACTGCTCAAGCTGCACGGGTTTCCCGCCGTTATGATCTCGAGCGTAGTCACCATCACCGCGCTCGATCTTCTGGTGATTTATCTCCCAGTGCTGGGGGCAGAGCGGCAAATCGATGCCAACAACATCGGGCTGCTGCTGACTGTGCGCTCCTTGGCGGCGCTCGTTTCGCGCTCGTTCTATGTGCGCTTGATTTTCGCGATGGGGCGCAACCCACTCACGCTGGCAAGCATGCTGCGCAGCGCGGCGGGCTTCCTCGTCCTCGCCATTCCGCTGTCATTGCCGATCATGTACGCGGTCCTGATCGCGCTCGGCTTTGCGATGGGACTTGCGTCCACCTTGACCATTTCCAGTGTCGTGCATCTTGCGCCACCGCACGCCCACGGAACGGCGCTCACGCTGCGAATGACCGGCAATCGCGCCGGCCAGATCATTTTTCCGGCACTTTCGGGTTTGCTTGCGGCTGCAACCGGGGTCGCAGGAATCCTGCTTGCTCTCGGTCTGGGGCTTGCGGCTTCCGGCATTGCGGTTGCGATCACACAGGCGCCAGTCAAAGCGCCAAAGCAGGGACAAGGAAATGAGCAGCTCAATACAGATCCGCATGGGGGGCTACGGCCCTGCAAGCACCGGTTTCAGCCGCGCTCTGAAATTCATCGGGGACCGGCTCACGGCCGAGTTCGGCGACGCGGTCGAGATCAAGTACGTCTGGAACATCATGGATCTCGGCTATCGCGCCGAGGATATTCTCTGGCTGGTCGAGCACGGTTTGCTGACGCTCGGTTATCAATCATCGAGCTATCTCACCGGCCGCGTGCCCGAGCTTGGAATTGCGGATCTGCCTTTCCTGTTTCCAGATGTTGCCGCCGCCCGCGCGGCAATGGACGGCAGCCTTGGTACGGTGCTTGCGCAGAAAATCGAAGAGCGTGTGAACTACCGCGTGCTCGGCTGGTTCGAGAACGGCTTCCGCCACATTTCCAACCGGCTGCGGCCGGTTCGCAGCCCGAAGGACCTGGCGGGAATGCGTATTCGGGTTCTTCCCAGCAAAGTACAGGCGCGCACGTTCGAATTGCTCGGCGCTGTTGCCATGCCCATGGACCTCACGCAGGCGATTGAAATGATCAAGGCCGGCAGCATCGACGCCCAGGAAAACCCATTGACCAATACTGTGACGTACGGTGTGCACAAATTTCACCGCTTCCATACGCTCTCTCATCATTTCTACATCTCCCGGCCGATCTTCCTCCATCGCCCAGCCTTCGAGAGTTGGCCGCAAGGTCTGCGCGCCAGCATGCAAAATGCAATCGATGCCGCCGTGAGCTTCCAACGCGACCTGCACGAGGCGGAGGAGAAGGATTCGGAAAAGATCATTCTCGCGGAGCGCGGGGAGATCGCGGAGCTTAGCTCCGCCGAGCACGATGCGTTTGCCGCCGCGACCGCGCCGCTGCGCCAGGAGGCAAAGGCGAGCTACGGAAAGGAAATGTTCGCGCTGGCGGCACCGCAAAGGGAGTGATCGGGTTGCAGGTACTTTTGAGGCATTGCGGACATAAGCTGATCGCCCGGCTCGATCGCGTCCGACGCGAATGACCCGCTGCCGACATGCGCGGTTCACGCTTTTTGCAGCGCAAATCGACCATCGCCTCCTGTTTCGCAGGTCGCAAATTTCTGTTTTGATGACCTGACTTGAAAACCGAATATGGCGTGGTTCCAAGCCCGGGGAAGGCAATGCGACGACGCGATTTCATTACGGGAATTGCCGGATCAGCAGCTGTGTTGCCGCTCGCGGCGCGAGCGCAGCAGCCGGCGATGCCGGTGATCGGGTTTCTCAACAGTGGTTCACCCGAGCCAATTGCGCACCTCATGGCGGTGTTCCGCCAGTTCTTGCGGCGGGAAAATTAGCACCCGACAATTTGGGACTTTTGCAACAATATCGGCAGTGAGCTGCTGAGCCGGGATGTCCGCATTCACGGAGAGTCTTGGAGGGTAACCGGACCAGACTGCGGGCATAGGAAGCCCGTCGTAGAGCAGCGCAGACCGCGCAATTCAGGTGTGATATCGTTCGCCTCTGCGTTTGCATGACCCCCACGGAGTGGTCACATGGCAATCCACATCGGACGGCGAGAATTCATAATCACGCTCGGCGGCGCGGCGATCGCATGGCCGGTCGTGGCGCGCGCGCAGCAGCCGATCGGGAAGATACGACACCTGGGCGTTTTGCTGCCCGGCCTCCCTGAGGCTTCGATGGGCAAGGCGACACGTGATCGGTTGCGCGAACTTGGCTACACCGAAGGGCTCAACATTCTCCTCCAAGCTCGATGGGCGGACGGAAAGATGGAGCGGCTTGATGAATTGGCGGTCGAATTAGCCCGTCTGCAACTGGATGCAATTATCGCGTACACTACACCCGGTGCTCTAGCCGCACGGAAAGCCACTACCACCATTCCGATTGTGTTTCTTTTTGTCGGAGACCCCGTTGGCGCGGGGGTCGTGCCGAGTCTAGCTCATCCGGGGGGAAATGCGACCGGCATTTCATTGCTGGCGACGGAATTGAGCGCCAAGCGGCTCGAAATTCTTTTAGAACTCGCTCCAAACGCGTCTCGCGTCGCCATGCTCTGGAATGATGCCAATACGGGTATGGTGCTGCGCAGTCGTGAAACACAGGATGCTGCGGCCAAGCTGGGCGTGGCGATCAAGTCCGTTGGGGTGCA
>CATPCO010000089.1 GCA_955652925.1 uncultured Xanthobacteraceae bacterium
GGTGATGCTGGCCGCGTCCGTGAGCTTGCGTTTTTTCCGCTTCGGCGGGGTACAAAAGGTCGTGCTTGGCGGCATCTCGGCGGGCTTTCTGCTTTACGTTTTGGCCAAGATCACCGGCGATTTGAGCAAGGCCGGAATGATGATTCCGGTCGCTGCTGCGTGGCTACCAGCCGCCATCGGCGGCATCACGGGAGTGCTCGCGCTGCTCTACCAGGAGGACGGGTGATGGCCTGGGCAAGCGCCGTCTTCCCGCTCACTCATCGCTGGCGACGAACCGCCATCCTGTTCGTCGCGATGACCTTGTTGCTCGGCGGCTGTTTCGCAACGCCGGCGCTCGCACAGCTCCTGGCGTTCCCGAAGCGGGAGGCGCCGATCCCCAGAACGGCACCAAACGGGGCTCAGGACCAGATGCTCGTGCGCGCCCAGGAGATCAACTACGATTACACGAATGAGCGCGTGTCCGCCGTGGGCAACGTGCAGCTCTATTACGGTGCGTCCACGCTCGAAGCTGACCGGGTCATCTACGATCAGAAAACCAAGCGTCTTCACGCTGAAGGCAACGTCCGGCTCACCCAGCCCGACGGCACCGTCACCTACGGCGAGATCATGGATCTCAGCGACGACTTGCGCGATGGATTCGTTGATTCGCTGCGCGCAGACGCTCCCGAGCAGACCCGATTTGCCGCCTCGCGGGCGGAGCGATCCGATAGCAACTACACCGTCTTCTACAGTGGCGTATACACCGCCTGCGAGCCCTGCAAGGATGATCCGACCAGACCACCAAAGTGGCAGGTCAAAGCCGCACGGATCATCCACGACCAGGGCGAGAAGATGATGTATTTCGAGGACGCGAAGCTGGAATTCGCCGGCGTCCCACTCGCCTACATACCGTTCTTCTCAGCGCCCGATCCGACGGTCAAACGCAAGACTGGTTTCCTGGTGCCCACCTACAGCACGAGCTCTGTTTACGGGTTTGGTGTTGCCACGCCCTACTACCTGGCGCTTGCTCCCGATTACGACGCCACGATCACTCCCATGATCACGAGCCGGCAGGGACCATTGCTGCAGGCAGAGTGGCGCCAGCGGCTCATGGATGGGGCTTATAGCATCCGCGGGACGGGCATTTTCCAGCTCGATAAGACTGCGTTCTCACCCGGTACTCCCGGCTATCGCGACTGGCGCGGCAGCGTCGAATCAGCGGGCCAGTTCAGACTTGGCGACCAATGGGTGTGGGGCTGGGACGGCACCCTGCTTTCGGACAAGAGTTACCTGTACGACTATTCGCTGATAAGTAATCTGCAATCGGGCAATTTGCTGCGATCGACACCCGACACTGTGGTTTCGCAGCTTTACCTCGCCGGCCGCGGAGATCGCAGTTATTTCGAGGCTCGCACGATGTATTTTTACGGCTTATCGCCGTCGGATGATCAGAGCCAATTGCCGGTCGTGCATCCCGTCATCGACCACGAATACACTTTCAAGAATCCGATCCTGGGTGGAGAAGTTTCGCTGCGGAGCAATTTCACCAGCCTTTCCAGAAGCACGGCGGACTTCCAGCCGATTACGGCGGACGCCTCTTTGAACAACCTTTGCGGCCCCATGGTCGCCAATCCGGCCGTCAAAAATTCGAACAATTGCGTGCTGCGCGGAGTTCCCGGCACCTACACCCGATTCTCAAGCGAAGCCTCGTGGCGCAGCACCATCATCGATCAATGGGGTCAGGTCTTCACCCCATTTGTAATGCTGCGGGGCGACGCGGCCGACGTCCAGGTGTCCTCGCAGCCCGACGTGTCAAATTTCATCAACACGGGACAGAGCGACGTCGGACGGGTGATGCCGACGGCCGGTGTCGAGTACCGCTATCCCCTGATCAACGCGCAGGCGTGGGGAACGCAGACCATCGAGCCCATTGCACAGCTCATTTTCCGGCCGAACGAAACCGGAATTGGACGATTTCCGAACGAGGACGCACAAAGCCTGATCTTCGATGATTCGAACCTGTTCAAGGTGAACAAGTTCTCCGGCTGGGACCGCGTCGAGGGCGGCAGCCGCGCCAATGTGGGCGTGCAATACACCGCCCAATTCAACCAGGGTGGCAACGTCAATGTTCTGTTCGGGCAGTCCTACCAGCTGTTCGGGCAGAATTCGTTCGCGGTTCCCAGTAGCACCAATACGGGGCTCGAAAGCGGCCTCGACCAGACGCGATCGGATTACGTGGCGCGCTTTTCGTACCAGCCGAACTCCACCCTTCTCTTCACGTCCCGGTTCCGCTTCGACGAGAGCAACTTTGACGTACGCCGCACCGAGCTCGAGGCCACCGCCAACTTCGGCCGCTGGACGACATCGATCATCTACGGAGACTACGCCGCCCAGCCCGAGATCGGCTTCCTCACCCGGCAGGAAGGCATCCTCGTCAACGGCAGGTTCAAGGTGACGCCGAACTGGGTCTTGATCGGCGCGGCACGCTGGGACCTGCTCGCCCGCCAGGTCAGCCAGACCCAGGTGGGCGTCGGCTACATTGATGACTGCCTCATCTTGGCCGCTAATTATATTACTGATTACGCCTATAGCGGCAGCTTGACCGTCAACCACAGTTTCATGCTGCAGCTCAGCCTGCGCACCCTGGGAGGCACCACAACCAATCAGGGCGCATCTGCGCTCACCAGCGGCGTGCCAGGCGTGGGGACACACTGATGCTCCAGAGATCGGTTACGCGCACCGGACATTTGTTCGCGGGAATATTACTCGGCCTTGCTTGCTTCGTGGCGAGCGCGGCCCGCGCTCAGCAGATCGTCGTCATCGTCAACGGCGATCCTATCACCGCGCTCGATATCGAGCAGCGTTCCAAGCTCAATCAGTTGTCGACCCACAAGGTCCCTCCCCGCCAGGAGGTGCTCGAGGAACTGATCAACGACAGGCTCAAGATCAAGGAGGCCAAGAAGTTCGGGTTCGAGATCAGCGAGACGGAAGTCGACAGCGCCTTTGGCACCATGGCAAGCCGCATGCGGCTCACCCCCGACCAGCTCACCCAGATGCTTGCCAAGCAGGGTATCGCCGCTACAACGCTCAAACTACGCATCAAAGCCGACTTGACCTGGCCGCAGCTCGTGCGCGGGCGGTACTCCGCGAGCCTGCAAGTCGGAGAGAAAGACATTCTCACCGCCATCGATCCGAAAGCCGAAGACAGTGTCGGCTACGATTATACGTTACGGCCGATCCTGTTCATTCTCCCGCCCGGATCGGGCGAAGCGGTCATCGAGACGCGCCGCCGTGACGCGGAAGCGTTGCGGGGCCGCTTTCAGGGCTGCGACGCGGGGATTACGTTTGCGCGTGCGCTCAAGGATGTCGCGGTGCGCGACCAGGTGCTCCGGAGCTCGGCCGATCTTCCACCCCAGCTGCGCAAGCTGCTCGACAGTACGGAGGTCGGAAAGCTGACCCCGCCGGAAACCACCAAGCTCGGCATCGAGATGTTCGCCATCTGCGGAAAGAAGGAATCGGCGGCGGATAACACCCCCGGAAAGCGCCGGGCGAGAGAGGCGCTCATGCAGGAGCGATACGAGCGGCTGTCCAAGCAATATCTCAACGAGGTACGCCGCGGCGCGATGCTCGAATACAAGTAAGACCCGGAATGGACAGCCCTCTGGCGCTCACGCTCGGTGAGCCCGCCGGCATAGGGCCCGATATCACGTTCGCCGCCTGGCGCCGGCGGACAGAGTTGGGCCTGCCACCGTTTTATATTCTTGCCGATCCGGGATTCCTTGCTCGGCGTGCCAGCCGGATTGCTCCTGATGTCCCTATTTCCGTGGTCGAGCCGCCGGGCGCGAATGCCGCGTTTGAGACTGCGCTGCCCGTCGTTGACATCGGCGTCGAGGTTGGCGCGGAGCCCGGTCATCCAGACCAATCGAGCGCGCCGGCAGTACTCGCCGCCATTCGCCGCGGCGTTGCCGATGTGGCAGCCGGCAGGGCATGCGCCATTGTGACCAATCCCATCGCGAAGAACGTGCTCTATCGTTCCGGATTCACCGAGCCCGGACATACCGAATACCTCGCCAAATTGGCGACGCAGCAGAGCGGGGTCGCTGCCCGTCCGGTGATGATGCTGTGGTCGCCGGAACTAGCGGTGGTCCCTGTCACAATCCATTTGCCGCTCCGGCAAGTCGTCGAGGCGCTGACCAGCGACCTCATCGTGCAGACAGGGCAGATCGTGGCTCGAGATCTGACCGCGCGCTTTCGCATTGCACGTCCGCGCCTTGCCGTCGCAGGTCTCAATCCCCATGCGGGCGAGCAGGGCACGCTGGGTGATGAGGATGTGACTGTGGTGCGTCCAGCGGTCGAGCGGCTCAAGGCGCAAGGTGTAGACGCGCGCGGACCGCTTGCCGCAGACTCCTTGTTTCATCAGGCGGCACGGCTCACCTATGACGTGGTGCTTGCGATGTATCACGACCAGGCACTGATCCCCATCAAAACGCTTGCGTTCGACCACGCCGTCAATGTCACGCTTGGCTTGCCGTTCGTGCGTACCTCGCCCGACCACGGGACCGCGTTCGACATTGCCGGCACCGGCCGCGCCGATCCGGGCAGCTTGATCGCGGCACTCACGCTCGCTGCGCGATTGGCCGGCAACGATCCTGCCGGCCTGGCGCATCGCACATGAACGCGGTTGCCGAACTGCCCCCATTGCGAGAGGTGATCCGGCGCTACGATCTGCGGGCCAAGAAATCGCTTGGCCAGAATTTTCTGCTCGACTTCAACCTCATTGCCCGCATTGCGCGGGCAGCGGGGCCGCTCCAGGACATCGACGTGGTGGAGATCGGCCCTGGACCCGGCGGGCTTACCCGTGCATTGCTCGCGCAAGGGGCGCGGCGAGTGATTGCCATCGAGCGCGACGAACGTGCAATTGCCGCCCTTGACGAGATTGCACAGCGAAATCCGGGCCGACTCGAAATAGTCGCGGCAGATGCACTTGAGATCGACGCGCGTACGTTGGTTGCGAGCCATCCGGCACGGGTCGTCGCGAACCTGCCCTACAATATTGCCTCTGCATTGCTCGTCGCATGGCTGAGCGCTGAACCATGGCCGCCATGGTATGATCGGCTAGTGCTGATGTTTCAGCGCGAGGTCGCCGATCGCATTGTGGCTATGCCGGGCAAAAAGGCTTACGGCCGCCTGTCGGTGCTTGTGGGCTGGCGCGCCGAGGCGCGCATTCTGTTTGATGTGGCGCCTCGCGCGTTCGTGCCGCCGCCGAAGGTGACATCGTCTCTGGTCAGGCTCGTGCCACGCGAACACCCGCTCCCATGTGATCGCCGCGCCCTTGAGCGGGTAACCCAGGCCGCATTCGGCCAGCGCCGCAAGATGCTGCGCCAGAGCCTAAAATCGTTGGGTGTCGACCCGTCCGCTTTGCTGGCAGCGGCGGATATCGCGCCAACTGCCCGCGCCGAAGACATCCCGGTTGCGGGTTTCGTCGCGCTGGCGCAAGCCTACTCCAAAT
This sequence comes from uncultured Xanthobacteraceae bacterium, assembly GCA_955652925.1. Lineage (GTDB taxonomy): Bacteria > Pseudomonadota > Alphaproteobacteria > Rhizobiales > Xanthobacteraceae > VAZQ01. The sequence goes on from CATPCO010000089.1 coordinate 5,489, forward strand.
CGGTATCAACTGGGTCATTGCCGGGCTTGACCCGGCAATCCATCACTTAAGAAATGCTGAGGAGGACATTTTTTCGATGGATGCGCGGGTCAAGGCCCGCGCATGACGGATTGAGAATAATGAGCAGCTACAATCATTCCAGATTCTGGACCTGCTCGCGGAACTGCTCCACGACATTCTTGAGCTCGAGACCGATGTTGGTCAGCTCCACATCATTTGACTTGGAGCACAAGGTGTTCGCTTCGCGATTGAGCTCCTGCGCAAGAAAATCGAGACGCCGCCCGATTGCCCCTCCCTGTTCAATGAGGCGACGCACGGCAACGGCGTGGGCTGCAAGGCGATCGAGCTCCTCCCGGATGTCGGCCTTATTGGCAATCAGAATTGCTTCCTGGTGCAGCCGGTCAGGATCAAACCGAGCGGATGCATCAAGCAGCATCGCGACCTGCTCCGCGATTCTCGCCTTGATCGCCTCGGGGCGGCGACCGGGCGCGGCCTCCGCCCGCGCGGCAAATGCGGCGATTTCGTCCACGCGCTGGGTAAGCACGCGCCCCAAAACTTCGCCTTCCTGCCGGCGCATGGCGGTAAGCTCAGCGAGCGTATCCGCAAATCCAGCGATGACCGCACTTTCAGCGGCACGCCTGTCCTCTTCCCGCTCGTCGGGCTCCATGATCTCCATCACTCCCTTGAGTGAGAGAATGCCATCAAGTTGCGGCTCGGCTGCATCCACCTGTCCTGCGAGATTTTTCATGGCCGCGAGGACTGCTGCGAGCACGGCGTCGTTGACGCGAACGATGGGGGCAACGCCCTGACGATCAACGGCAAGGGCGGCATGGACGGTGCCGCGCGAAAGCACCTGTGCCGCGGTATTGCGAACCGGTGCCTCGACCGCATCCCAGCCGGTTGGCAGCCGGAGCCGAAGATCGAGTCCCTTTGCATTGACGGACTTGAGCTCCCAGGCCCAGCCATAGCTCCCACAGACGCCATGGCCGCGGGCAAAACCGGTCATGCTGGAGAGCGCCACGCGGGCGAACCTATTGCGCGGTGCCGGCGGCCTTGCCGTTCGCGCTACGCTTACTCCGGCGCGCCGGAGTTGCCACGGGAGTTGCGCGGGGCGCAGGCGTCGATTGCAGCTCCGGGCCCGGGCTCTCCGCCTTTTGCTCGTGCTCGACGACCCGCAATCGGGCAACGTTCTTTTGGTGCTGCTCGTAGGTTTCCGCAAAAGCATGCCCGCCGGTGCCGTCGGCGACGAAATAGAGCTCCTTCGTGCGCGCTGGATTGGCGGCAGCCTCAATCGAACCGCGGCCAGGATTGGCGATGGGACCGGGCGGAAGGCCGTCAATGACGTAGGTGTTGTATGGCGTGGGCTGCGCGATGTCAGCCTTGCTCAGCGGCCGCCCGAGCGAGCCCTTGCCGAACACAAGACCGTAAATAATGGTCGGATCGGATTGCAGCTTCATCTTCTGCTTGAGGCGATTCGCGAATACCGCGGCGATACGGGTGCGTTCCTCCGGCTTGCTGGTTTCTTTTTCGATGATGGAGGCAAGGATAATGAGCTGGTCAGGGCTCTTGAGCGGCAAATCGGGATTGTGCCGCTCCCAAACTTCCCGCACCAGCCTGTCCTGCGCCTGGCGCATGCGTTGAATCATTTGCTCGCGGGTAAAACCGCGATTGAAGTGATAGCTATCCGGCAGGAGACTCCCTTCCCTCGCAACTTCTCTGATGTTTCCGGAAAGGACATCGTTGTCCAAGAGACGCGCAACGATCTGCTCGGATGTGAGGCCTTCGGGAACCGTGAGCTGGTGTTGTACCACCCTGCCATCGACAATGGTTTGGACGACATCACGCAGGCTTGCCTGCTTGGTGAAAAGGTATTCGCCAGCCTTGAGGTCGGTTCGGGCATTGAGCGCAAGCACGGCCGCGATGAATACCAGCCGATGCTCTTCGATGACCCCTTCGCGATTGAGTAGGTCAGCGATATCCATCAACCCCAGGCGCGTGGGAATGACCACGACTTTGTCCTCGGGCAGCGGACCAGGCTCCTCAAGCCTGGTCTTGCCGAATATGATTGCTCCACCCCCCACGAGGAGCACGATGAGAAGGAGCGTGATGATCGCGTTTCCGACGATCACCAGCGGATTGCGTGCGCGCCGGGACGGTCGGAATGCACGGCCGGGAAAGGGCACGTGATCCGGCTGCAAGGCGGCCCGCGGGCTACGAGGAGCCATGCGTTTCGGCTCGATCACCAAATTGGCGACTCCATCTGGCCGTGCCGATATGGGCGGCTGCGGCTCGCCGGCTTCAAGTACTTCTCGCACAGCCGATCTCGCCCCCGGCATGACCGTAGGAGGGATCGGCAGAGCACTCGAAGAACCTGATACTTTATCCGGTGGTCGGACGCCGGGTACAGGCAGATCGGATTTTGCAGCGGTACTCCTTTCGATCGACGACGCATTAGGCCCGGTTGAGTTTTTTGCGGGAACGCTTCTCTTTGTCGCACTGGGCAAGACTGCGCGGGTGTCGCCCTTGCCTGATCCAAGCGGCGGAGGTTGCGGCGGCAGTCCCGATGCCACCCGATGACGCAAGGCCCCATTGGGGGTATCTGACCGCGATGCTGATAGCTCCTGGTCACTTTTGTCAGTTGGGGGATCACGCACGCGCGATCTTTCATTCTTCTCGCTTCCGAATCTGACGACGGTAAGGGCGAATATGGCCAAAGGTGGGGCGCAGAAGAGGGCGAACGCGAGTGCCTACCTACGCAGAAACGCGTCGAAATACCAATGCGGCGTTCGTGCCGCCAAATCCGAAAGAATTCGACAGCACGACGTCGACTTCGCGCTGCTTTGATCGATGCGGCACCAGATCGATTGGCGTCTCAACGGAGGGATTGTCGAGATTTATAGTCGGCGGCACGACGCCATCCCGCATGGCAAGAATTGAGAAGATTGCCTCCACGGCACCGGCTGCGCCCAGGAGGTGACCGATTGAGGACTTGGTCGAGGACATGCATACCCGTCCGGCCGCGTTGCCGAGCAGACGGTGCACCGCACGCACCTCGATCTCATCTCCGAGCGGAGTGGAGGTGCCATGGGCGTTGATGTAGTCAATCTCGGACGCGGAAATGCCGGCCCGGGCAATGGCGGCGTTCATGCACCGCCAGGCTCCGTCCCCATCCTCCGCCGGCGCGGTGATGTGGTAGGCGTCGCCGGAAAGGCCATAGCCGATCAGTTCGGCATAGATGGTGGCGCCCCGCCCTCTGGCGTGCTCATAGCTTTCCAAAACGAGAATGCCGGCACCTTCCCCCATAACGAAGCCGTCGCGATCCCGATCGTAGGGCCGCGAGGCTCGTTTGGGAGTGTCGTTGAATGCCGTGGACAGAGCCCTGCAGGCGATGAACCCGGCCATGCCGATGCGCGATATCGGCGACTCCGCCCCCCCTGCGACCATCACCTCGGCGTCTCCGAGCGCAATCAACCGCGCAGCATCGCCGATGGCGTGCGCTCCGGTCGAGCAGGCTGTTACCACCGCGTGGTTGGGCCCTTTAAGGCCATGGGCAATCGAGACATAGCCCGAGGCGAGATTGATCAAGCGGCCCGGAATGAAGAAGGGTGATACCCGGCGCGGCCCCCGTTCCTTCAGAACAATCGCGGTTTCAGCAATTCCCGTCAAACCGCCGATTCCTGAGCCGATCATCACCCCCGTCTGGATCTGGTCCTCATAGGTCGACGGCCTCCAATGTGCATCGCCGAGGGCCTGCGCCGCCGCACCCATGGCAAAGATGATGAAATCATCGACCTTGCGTTGTTCTTTCGGCTCCATCCATTGGTCGGGATTGAATGTGCCGTCGCTGCCGTCCCCACGCGGCACTTGACAGGCAATTTTTGCCTGCAGATCGGAGACATCGAACTTTTCGATGCGGCTTGCGCCGCTTTCGCCATTGAGGAGCCGATGCCAACTCGCCTCGACTCCGCAAGCCAGCGGCGTCACCATGCCGAGGCCTGTGACGACGACGCGCCTCATCTGCGTCTCCTTGCCAAGGGTGTGGGATTGTTAGCCGCTGCTCGGCGCGGATCAAGTCACCGTCGAGCGCGGAAACGGCAGCGCAATTGGATACGCGCCGAAATGCTCAATCAGTACAGCTTTGAAATTTCGGCTGGCCGCTTCTCAGCTTTTTGCGTTCTTTTCGAGAAACTTGATCGCGTCACCTACGGTCAAAATGGTCTCGGCGGCGTCGTCAGGGATCTCGCAGCCGAATTCTTCCTCAAATGCCATCACGAGCTCGACGGTGTCGAGACTGTCAGCACCAAGATCATCTATGAAACTGGCATTCTCGGTCACCTTGTCCGCCTCAACCCCGAGATGCTCGACCACAATTTTCTTCACCCGCTCGCCAATGTCGCTCATCGCTCAACCTCGCGTCCTTTGATTGGGCTCGATCGGTAGGCGCCCCCGAGCCATTGCGGTATGGGCTTTCATGGTGTGCGGCGCCGGATCACAGAAGTCGCGAGCGGACTTGTGTGACAGGCACCGTCGTGCCGCCCCAGCCACACCGAAGTCCGGTTATCACACTTCAAATGGCTTGACCAGCACGCCCGAGACGCCGTGCCAAGACGTCAGACCATGGCCATACCTCCGTTCACATGCAGTGTTTGGCCAGTCACATAGCCCGCCTCCTCGGAGGCGAGGTAGACGGCGGCGGCGGCTACGTCATCCCCGCCGCCAAGCCGCGCCGCCGGCACTCTGGCAAGGATCGCCTCCCGCTGTTTCTCATTAAGTCTGTCGGTCATTGCCGAGGCGATGAAGCCAGGGGCGATGACATTGGCCGTTACGCCCCGCCGGGCATATTCCGCCGCCACGGACTTGATGAACCCGATCAAGCCCGCTTTGCTGGCGGTATAGTTGCTCTGCCCCGCATTGCCGGTAATCCCAACCACCGACGAAATGGCAATGATCCGCCCAAACCGGCGCCGCATCATGCCTCGAACCGCGGCACGGGCCAGCCGGAATGTCGCGGTTAAGTTGACGGTCAGGACGTGATCCCAGTCCTCATCGCGCAATTGAACGAGCAGATTGTCCTTTGCGATTCCCGCATTTGCCACCAGGATATCCACTTGGCCCATCAGTTCCTCGGATTTCGGCAGGAGCGCCTCGACCTCATCCTTGTCAGCAAGGTTGCAGGGGATGACATGAAGACGATCAGCGAGGGAGGCCGCGAGCGTGTCGAGCACATCGCGCCGTGTCCCGGAAATAGCAACTGTCGCGCCTTGGCGGTGGAACGCCCGAACAATCGCGCCTCCTATTGCGCCGCTTGCGCCGGTTACCAGCGCGGTTTTGCCGCTTAATTCGAACATCAACAGCTCCTGGGTCCTGCGCGGATTGGGGTCAGCCCGAAGCGACCTTGAATGCAGCCACATCCTCGGGGGTTCCAATCGCAACCCCGCGGGCGCCTTCAGCAATCCGCTTGACCAGCCCGCTCAACACCTTTCCAGCTCCGACCTCGTAAAATGTCGTGACGCCGGCCGCTGCCATTGCGCTGACGGACTCGCGCCACCGCACAGTGCCAGTCATTTGCGCAACGAGTGCGCGCGCAATCTCTCTCGGCTCGCTGATCGGTTTTGCCCAAACATTGGCCACGACCGGCACGACAGGACGCCCGATCGTCACCTGGGCCAGCGCCTCCGCCATGACCTCAGCAGCCGGCTGCATCAAAGCGCAATGGAACGGCGCCGAGACCGGCAGCAGCATGGCGCGCCGGGCGCCGTGCTCCTTTGCGATGTCGAGTGCACGATTCACCGCGGCGCTGTGCCCCGAAACGACCACCTGGCCGCCGCCGTTGTCGTTGGCTGCCTGGCACACCTCGCCCTGGCTGGCTTTCGCCGCAACTTCCACCGCCTGGTCATATTCGAGGCCCAGTAGCGCCGCCATGGCCCCGAGGTTCACGGGGACCGCTTGCTGCATGGCACGACCGCGAATGCGCAATAACCGCGCGGTATCATGCATCGAGAGAGAGCGCGCAGCCGCAAGCGCCGAATACTCGCCGAGAGAATGCCCGGCAACACAACAAGCGGCTCTCCCAATATCGAGGCCTGCCTCAGCCTCCAACACGCGCATGACCGCGAGCGACACCGCCATCAGGGCGGGCTGAGCATTCTCGGTCAGGGTGAGCTTCTCGGCCGGGCCTTCCCAGATGATTTGGCTGAGCTTCTCGCACAGAGCCGCGTCAACCTCGGCAAACACCTCGCGGGCCGGGGCAAATGCCTCGGCCAGCGCCTTGCCCATGCCGACGACCTGGCTTCCTTGACCCGGAAAAATGAAAGCTGCCGACATTGGCTCAAGCTGCCATCAGGTGGTTGGCGGCCACGCCATCAAACCCTTCATCCCACCCATTCTTGAGCCCGTGCGGATGAGCGCAGCAGATGACGGCTACGCGATGGCAAAGCTTCGCGGTCATGGGCGCAAAATGTGCCTCACGTCGCCACAAATGGCCAACATTACCTTCTGAATCAATAAGGCGCCGCCGCTTGCCTTTTCGCCCGAACGCCCTATAACGCGCGCTTCTGCTCAATCCCGGCCGGGAGCTGAACGGACGGCCACTGGCAAAGGCGCCATGCGGCAGGGACCATGTGGTCCGGCGTCCCGTGTTCTCGCCTTCTGAGCATTCGAGCCTTTCCGAAAGGGCCCGAAGGGCTTCGCGCCGGGAGAGCACCGTAAGAAATGAAAGGCATATACGAGCATGCCGCTCTATGAACATGTATTCCTGACGCGCCAGGACGCGAGCGCCCAGCAGGTCGAAGAGCTCACGGCTCAATTCAAAGGCGTCATCGAGCAGATGGGCGGCAAGGTCGCCAAGGTCGAGCAATGGGGGGTGAAGTCGCTCTCATATCGCCTTCAGAAGAATCGCAAGGCTCATTTCACCCTGCTTAACCTCGACGCGCCGCCGGCCGCGCTTAACGAAGTCGAGCGCCAGGAACGCCTCAACGAGGACGTCGTTCGCTATCTTACGATCCGCGTGGAGGAGCTTGAAGAAGGGCCCTCTGCGATGATGCGCAAGGTCGACCGTGATCGTGAGCGTGAAGAACGCGGATTCGGATTCCGCGAGCGGGACCGAGGCGGCTTTCGTGAACGAGGAGAGCATCGACGCGATCGCGAGGTGCGCCCGTCCCGTGAGAGCGTGGGTGAGGGATCTGCGGCGATCGAGGAGTGACGAGCCATGGCGTTTGCACCGTCTCAGAACCGCCGGCCGTTCTTTCGCCGTCGTAAGACCTGTCCCTTCTCCGGCGCGAACGCCCCAAAGATCGACTACAAGGACATTCGGTTGTTGCAGCGTTACATATCCGAGCGCGGTAAAATCGTGCCGAGCCGGATCACGGCGGTTTCGGCTAAGAAGCAGCGAGAGCTTGCCCGCGCGATCAAGCGCGCGCGATTTCTCGGATTGCTGCCGTATGTGATCAGCTGACCAAAACAGTCCGGTTGGGACGAAGGCATTCGTCTCTAACCGCCATGAGGCGGGACAGCTACAGATGGTTCGCATCATTCTCGTCGGGATCGCTGCCGGTCTAGCCGCGGCACTGTTGTTTGCATCCGTGATCTCGGGATCGATGGCGGCCGTCTTTCTATTTTACCTCGCGCCGTTGCCGATCATGATAGCAGCGCTTGGCTTTACACATCTCGCGGGCTTGGTGGCCGCCGCCTCAGCGACCGCTATCCTTGCAACGCTTTCCGGCGCATTTCTTTTTGCCGTGGCCGTGATCTCATTCGGAGCGTGGTGGCTTGGCTATCTGAGCCTGCTCGCACGACCCGTCGGGAATGGAGCGGGAGAACAGCTCGAATGGTATCCCGTCGGCCAGCTCGTACTGTGGGCGGCAGTGATTGGCGCTCTGGTTGTGGCCGCGGGCGTCCCGAACTTCGGAACGGATCAGGAGACTCTGCAGGACAGTTTGCGCAAGACATATGAACAAATTCTGCGCGACCCTTCTCTGATTGATTTGCTAGTGATCGTTGTTGCGCCCGCTGCGGCCGTGGTTTCCACGCTCACTTATCTGCTCAACTTGTGGCTCGCAGCACGGATCGTGAAAATCTCGGGTCGCCTTTCCAGGCCATGGCCGGATTTGGCGGCAATGACCTTCCCGCAATCCGCGCTTGGCTTGACTGCGCTTGCGATCACAGCTTCGTTCCTGCCTGATCTGTTTGGCATCCTGTCCGGCGCCTGGGCCGCAAGTTTGGTTATGGCTTTTGTAATCCTCGGTTTTGCCGTGCTGCATTCCACAACGCGCGGCATGACCGGCCGTCCTGCCGTGCTCGGCGGAGTCTATGCCGCCTCTCTCGTGCTCGGCTGGCCGCTCCTGATTCTGGGCATGGCGGGGGTTGCCGAAACGATCTTCGGCATCCGTGCGCGGGTTGGACGAAAGCAACGGCATCCTCCGCCGACACTGCGGATGTGACGCAAACAGGAAATGGAGCATCAGCAATGGAAGTGATCCTGCTGGAACGCGTTCCAAAGCTTGGTCAGATGGGCGAAGTTGTGCGCGTGAAAGACGGATTTGCGCGCAACTATCTTTTGCCCAAAGGCAAAGCGCTACGGGCGACAAAAGAAAATCGCTCGCGGTTTGAGAACATGAAAGTAGAGCTCGAAGCACGCAATCTCGAGCAAAAGGGAGAGGCGGAAAAGATCGCCAAGACATTGAATGGGCGCAGTTTCACTGTGCTGCGTCAGGCAGCCGAAGGGGGCCAGCTGTACGGCTCGGTCTCGCCACGCGATCTCGCGGCTCTCATCAGTGAGAGCGGTTGCGCGATCAGTCGCAGCCAAATCGCCCTCAATACGCCGATCAAAGCCGTTGGCGCGCACAAGGTACCGGTATCGCTCCACCCCGAAGTGGAGGTCACGATCAATGTGACGGTTGCGCGCAACGCCGACGAGGCGCAGAGGATCGCGCGCGGCGACGACGTTACCAGGCCGTTGGAGGAACAGGAGAAAGAGGCCGAGGACGCGCTTGAGGAAGCCGTTTTCGAGCCCGAGGCCGCCGAGGCGCGACGGACGAAGGAAACCCAGAGTGGGAAATCCCACGCTGAAGCGCCCGCTCCCCAGCAGAAGCGGTAGTGTCGCCTTACTCCTCGAACTCCTCGGCAGAACTGCGCCTCGCGGCCCCTCCAGCGGCAGCTCGGGAGGGAGCCGCGTCTAATCCTGCGGCGGCTTCGGCCCCTGAGGAAGCGCCGACTTCCATGCTTTCGGAGGGGCGCCGGGACCGCGGCTTGGCTGGTTCGGCCCCCGTTCCCGACGCAGCCCCCGGCAGGGCTGCCTGAGTTTCGGATTTGGCCTGATCGCCTCCCTGCTGGCCCGGTGTTGAAGACCGGGCGTTCTCGCCCGGCGCAGCCTGCCCTGCGCCGGGCGAGAAC
>CATPCO010000090.1 GCA_955652925.1 uncultured Xanthobacteraceae bacterium
TGCATAGCGCAGCCCATCACGCCGATACTGCTTACGGGTGGTTTTGGTCCAAGCCATGTTGTGCCTCCTCGTCGAATCGCAAACACGAGGGAATCACAACAGGGCCAAAATCACCTGCTTTCTTTTCGGTCAGCCTCTAAGGAAGATGGCCTGGACATAGGTGTAGTTGGCGAACAAATTCCAGCGATCCCATTGATAGGACAGGCCTGCTTCGATCCCTCGGCGCAACGTGTCGCCGCCGTTCTGAAAATATTGATGCCCGGGAAGCGGGCTCGCCACGTTGATGATGTCGTCGGCGTTTCTCGCGTGGAATGCCCCCAGATTCCAGTTTAGCACGCCGCGCTTGGCGTCGCTGCCAAAATGCCCGCGCAGGCCGGCCTCATAGGTGTGCGAGACGACCTGCTTCAAAGGCGGATCGCCGACCAGCGCATTGTCGAGCAGACAGGGCCGCATAGGATCGGAGCAGCCGAGCTCCAGCGGGGTCGGTGCTCGATTGGCTTGCGCATAGCCGACATAGGCGGTGACATTCGGAGTGATCTTGAAGGTCGCGCCGATCAGCGGGTTGAACCGGCTGTACATGTGATCGCCGTTGAGACCCTCGTTGTTGCCCAGGGTATCGGTCAAACCGATCTGGGCGACGTTGAAGCGGCCGCCGAAGGTGACAGAGAGCCTCGACGTCAGATCGAAAGTGTCCGTCGCGTAGACCCCGGTATAGAGCGTCTTCGCGAGCGCGCCGACGGGGGCGACATCGCCGGAAGGCTGGTTGATATAGACGCCTACGCCATGCACGACTGGCCACTGATCGGCATTGATGGTTCCCAGCTCGCTCGTGGTGTCGAACTGGACGCGGCCGTTGTCGATGCTCGCGCCGATGACGAAGCGATTGTCGTGACCGAGAACTTTGGCCGTGGTGGCCGCCTGCACAGAGCCGCCGAAGCTGTTCGCCGCAGTCGAGGTGCGGTCGATCTCGCCCAATATGCTGTTGGCCAGCACGCCCGTCGGCGGAACCGGCAGGCCGTTGAGCCCGGTCAGATTCACGAGGTTGCCGTTGAGATCCGGAAAGCACAGAAAGTCGGGGTCGTCGCAGTCCGAATTCTGCGCAGCGGTCCCGTTCCCGTCGACGTGGTGCTGCCAAAACCCGCGGTAGTAGGCATTTGCCTGGAATGAAAGAGTGCTGACCGGATTCCAGTTGGCGCTCGCGGTCAGAAAGGCCAGCTGGTTCTGCGTGGTTTGAGGAACGGTGTAAACGCTTGCCCAGTTCTGGTTGAGCAGCTGGAGCGGAGTTGCGGCGGCAGCGCCGAAGTTGTTGGAGGCGCCGGTGAAGGTGACGTGGAACTCGGTTTGATCGCCGCGCACGCCCAGGTCGCCATAGATGCGGCGCAGCCGCGACGGCGAGTAGTCGCGCCAGCCGGTGTCGTTGATGGCATCGGCGGTGAGGTAGGCCGACAGGTTTCCGGCCTGCCCTCCGGTCTGCACCGAAGCGGCGCGCCGTCCGAACGAGCCGGCGCGCAGCTCCGAGTCGGTGCCCTGATAGGTAAATCCGTTCTTCATGTCGATGGAGAGCGCGCCCCCCAGGGCGTTGAGCCCGTAGACCGGATTGCTGGGCATGAGGGTCATGCGATTGATGGCAGTCTCCGGGATGAAGTCCCAGCTGACGGTATCGCCAAAAACCTCATTGACGCGCACTCCGTTCTGATAGACGGCGAGACCCTGCGGGGTGCCCACGACGGGCGAGGCGACGAACCCGCGATAGTTGAGGTCACGCTGGAACTCATTGCCGGTCTGGTCGCTGAGCGCGATACCGGGCAGGCTGCGCGAGATTGCATCCAGCAAGTCGGGGGCTTTCGCATGCTCGAAATCGCTGGCCGAAAGAGTCTGGACGTTGGCGGGGACCTTGTCGCGGTCGATCAAGCCGGGATCGACAGGGGCGGGCGCGGCTTCTCGGGACACGGGCGGGGCTGCTCGGGATGCGGGCGCGGCGACAACGCGGCGAGCCGGAGTGGTAGCCGCGGGTGCTGACGTTGTCGCTGCCGGACGCGAGCTGGCAGGCGCCAGGGGCGTGTTGGCGATAACCCGCAGTTCCGGAAGGCTGATGGGATTGTCCTCGGCAAAGATCGCGTCCGGCGCCATCAGCGCGGTAAAGGCAAACGCGCCCAGCAACCGCCTCGCGATTGCACTAGACCCCGACGGGCCCGCGCGACCAGCCGCGCGACCATCCCCGAACATGGCACGTACGCCCCCACCCGACGCTCGGATTATCGCTTCTTGCTTTGCCGGCGTCTGTATCACTTCTTCCAAATCTTATAGGAACATCCAGCAATGTGGCCGGCAAGAGACACCCTCGACGACGCACTGAGGGTTTAGTCGCGAACAATCCGATCCGCGGTTAACATCACACCTCGTCCGCGCGTGCTTTTTTTAGATGTTGCAGCACTCTTGTCCGCGCGGCCGCTTGGGCCTCTGTGCTCCATGCCCGAAAGCCTGCGCCGGACTTGAACCCAAGCTTGCCGGCGGCAACGAGAGCCTCGAGATAAGGCGAAGGACCGGCCCTGCTCTCAATCGCGGGCAGCACCGTGTGGTGAATGGCAAGCGTGAGATCAGTGCCGACGAGATCAGCGTTTTCGAGCGGGCCCAGCACCGCCAAGCGCCGGCCGAAGCTTGCCTTGACGACCGTATCCACGGTTTCTGCATCGCAGATGCCGTGCTCCACGAGCGCGATCGCTTCCCGCCAGAGCGCGTGTTGCAAACGGTTGCCGACAAACCCCGGCACATCTTTTTTTACATGCACCGGCATTTTTCCCGCGGCCTGATGCAACGTCATGGTCCAATCGATGACGACCTGCGCTGTCCATTGCGTGCCGATCACCTCGACCAGAGGAATGAGGTAAGGCGGATTCCACCAGTGCGTCCCGAGCGCGCGCGTGCGCTCACGCAACGGCTCCATGATCTTTGTGATGGGAATGACGGACGTGTTGCTGGCAAAAATGGCGCTCGGCGGCGCGTGGCGTTCAATTTCTGCAAACAGTTTCTGTTTGAGCGGCAGATCTTCCAGCACCGCCTCGACCACATAATCGGCCTCGCGAACGGCAGCAGCGAGATCGGCGCAGGGATGCACGCGCTCGAGCGCGGACTCGTCGTCGCCCAGGTCCTTGAGATTCGTGCGGATACGCAACGCCGCGCTGGCGAGATTGTCCTGCACGCTATCGTGGATGCGCACGTCGTGACCGGCAAGCGCGAACACCTGCGCGATGCCGTGTCCCATGAGACCGGCACCAATGACGGCAATGCGCGCTTTCGCCGGCACGCTCAGCCCGCGGTGTAGCCGCCGTCAGCGTAGAGGATATGGCCGGTATAGAAATCCGACGCCTTGGAAGCGAGAAACAGGAGCGGTCCCGCGAGATCTGCGGGTTCACCAAGCCGGCCTTTTGGCACCCGGGCGAGAAACCCCTTGCGCACCTCGCGTGCCCGATCGGTGTCCTCGAACATCCATTGCGTCAGCGGCGAGCGAAAGACGGTCGGCCCGAGCGCGTTGACCGTGATGCCGGCCTCGCCCCACTCGCAGCCGAGCGCCTTGGTGATGCCGTCAACCGCCGACTTCGACGCGCAATAGGCGGTGTAACCAGCGGGATGTCCGAGCAGACCGCGCGCCGATGACATCAGAATAATCTTGCCGCCCTGCCCTTGTTTGAGCATCTGCCGGCCGGCGGCGCGCGCCATCAGCCATGATTGGGTGACATTGGCGTCCATGACGTCGAGGAAATCTTCCGCTTTCTGGTCGACGATCTTCGACACCTTATTCTGACCGGAGGCGACGACGAGGATGTCCACGCGGCCAAATTTCTTGACCGCCGCTTCCACAATGGCATCGCAATTGACTTGCGAACTCGGGCGCTTGGCAACGGTCTCGAGCGCCGCGGGACCCTTGGCTCCGAGCCGTTCGCATTCGCTCGCGACTTTCTTGAGCGCCTCGGCGTTGCCGGCAGCGAGGACGGCGTTCGCGCCGGCACCGGCGAGCACCTTTGCGGCCAAGGCGCCGAATGCGCCGGTTGCCCCTGTGACAATGGCCGTCTTGCCCCGGATATCGAACAGCGAGAGCGGATTTCGCAGGAGCTCCTGTTCGGTCATGACGGCACCTGTAATGGGATCCCTGTTTCCCGTCATTGCCGGGCTTTACCTGGTCAAGCCCGGCATGACGGAGCTGTTGCATTACTTCTGCGGCGTCGATACCGCGACCAGCATGGTCACGACATCGTTTCCACGGTTGATGATCTCGCGGCTTTCGTTCGGGCCGATGAAGCAGGAGTCATTGGCCTTGAGTACCGTCTCCTTGCCGCCGGCGATGAGGGTGAGCTCGCCCGAGAGCACGTAGTAAACTTTTTCGGTGGCGGAAGCATCGGGGCCAGCGCCTCCGCCAGGGAGAAAATGCGAGAGCCCGACGGTAAACTGCTTGGGTCCACCGGCATCGAGCCCGAACAGACGCAATGAGCAATAGGCACGATGATTGGGAGCCTCGTAGGGTTTAGCTTCGCTGAGATGTTTGACTTGCATCAGAACTTCTCTCCCCGTTCGATCCGATAGGAGCCTTTCGGGTCGATGATGGCGACCAGCCGTATGATGCACCCGTCGCCGCGCTCCCAGTTCCAGGGAAACAGCGCGAAGGTGCAGCGGCGGCCGGTAACCTTATCGATATCGCCGCCGACATTCTCGATGCCGAGAATGCCGTTCTTGAACAAGATGCGATGGACCGGCTCCCAGTCCGGAAAATCCTGCTTCCAGTCCCGCCCGCCCGACCATTCCCTGTATTCCTCTGCGAGGTGCGGGTGGAGCGGACCGTTGCGCTGCGGCCCGATCGCGGTGGCAAGTGGATGGTCGTTGGCCTGGGTATCGTGGCCGACTACCTTCACTTTCTTTTCGACGAACCACTCGCCGGCCGAAGGCACGAAGCCCGGCGCTCGGCAGAAATAATCCTCGTTGTCCTCGTACATCTTGTGCCAGCCGGTGTTGACGATCACCACGTCGCGCGAACGCACCACGGCACCGGCGGCCTTTTCCAGATCATCGTAAGTGATCGATTCCCACTTCTTCTTTGGGATCGAGATCACGATGCCGGAACCGAAAAAATGCGGCAGTGGCACCTCGTCGATGAACGGCGTCCCCTGCACCACGTGCGCAGGCGCGTCAATGTGAGTGGTATTGTGCATGCTGGTCGTAATGCGTTGCGACAGCACGCCTGATTTCGCGTGATAATGGATCCGCTCGATGCGAACGTCTTCGAAATAGGGCCAGTTCGGCGACTGATAACCAAAGCGGTGGGACAGGTTATAAAACTCAAGCCCCATGCTGTTGTTGAGGTTCTCTTCGAATGTAACGCCACGGACTTTCTTTGTCACCGCAACCTCTCGCACTGCCGATGTGACAATGAGCGCAACTTGCCTGCCGCTTTGCTCATTTGATAGGGTTGAATTGCGCTACGGTACAAAAAACGATGGCAAGGAACAACTCGGGGGACGCCATGGCGAGGAACAACTCGGGGGACGCCATGGCGAGGAAAATCGCGGTCGAGGAGCACTGTCTCACCCCGGGCTTGGAAGATTACTGGGCGCCGACAGTCGTGGACTTGCCGGCCAAGCGGCGCGAAGAGTTCTATCGCCGGCTGACCGATTTCGGAGAGATGCGCCTTTCTGCGATGGACAAGGCAGGCGTGGAGCGGAGCGTGATCTCCATCGCAGGTCCCGGCGTCCAGGCGGAACGCGACAGCAAGCAGGCCTGCGCGAAGGCCCGCGCGTCAAATGATTTTCTTGCGCGGGAAATTTCGAAACGTCCGGACCGCTATTGCGGCTTCGCCCATCTCCCCATGCAGGACGCCAAAGCCGCGGCCGACGAGCTCGAACGCGCCATGAGCGAGCTGAAATTTCACGGCGCCATGATCAACGGCCATAGCAACGGCCAGTACCTCGACCATCCATCACTCGCTCCGTTTTGGGAGCGCGCCGAGGCCCTGGGTGCGCTCATCTATCTGCATCCCGCCGATCCGGTTACACCGGCGCCCGTTCTTGACGGGCACAAGGGGCTGCGCCGCGCGACCTGGGAATGGACATTCGAGACCGGCTCGCATGCGCTGCGCCTGGTGTTTGGGGGCGTGTTCGACCGCTTCCCGCGGGCGAAGCTCGCGCTCGGTCACCTGGGGGAAACCTTGCCGTTCCTGTTGTGGCGCTTCGACAGCCGCGCCGGACCTGACTTCTACGCGGTAAAACTCGCCAAGCTTCCCTCGCAATACGTCAAGGAAAACATCGTGGTCGCGACCTCGGGAATGTGCTCAGCCGATCCACTGGCTTGCACTCTCAGCGCGCTTGGCCAGGACCGCGTCATGTTTGCAGCCGATTATCCGTTTGAATCGCTCGCCGAAGCCGCACATTTCATTGATGCCGCGCCAATCGGCGAAGATGTTCGAAACGATATTTGTTTCAACAACGCGGCGAGAATCATGAAACTGCAATGAGCGACGTCACGGCATCCTCCTCGATCGAAACGATTGTCGCGCGGCTCGAACGCCTGCCGCCATCGGCTTGGCAGATCAAGACGCGCATCATCGTGGGTGTTGCAACCTTCTTCGATGCCTTTGACGCGCTTGCGATTGCATCGGTTCTGCCGGTTCTTGCCCCCCTTTGGAAGCTTTCGCCCGATCGGATCGGTTTGATGATCTCGGCCGGCTTTCTCGGCCAGCTTATCGGCGCGCTGTTGTTCGGGTGGATCGCCGAACGCCATGGGCGCATGACAGCGATGATCTGGTCGATCGCGCTGTTCTCGGTGATGAGTCTCGTTTGCGCGCTCGCCTGGGATTACAACTCGCTGCTCGCTTTTCGAACCATTCAAGGCATCGGGCTCGGCGGCGAAGTGCCCGTTGCCGCGGTGTTCATCAGCGAGCTCGCGAAGGCGCGCGGGCGCGGGCGCTTCGTTCTGCTCTACGAGCTCGTGTTTCCCATCGGGCTTGTCGCTGCAAGCCTGGCCGGATTATGGATCGTTCCCCATCTCGGTTGGCAATACATGTTCCTGTTTGGCGCGCTACCGGGCCTGCTTGCATTGATCTTGCGCCGCGTCATTCCGGAATCTCCGCGCTGGCTTGCCACGCGTGGCCGGTACGCCGAGGCAGAAAGCGCAATGAAACGTATCGAGCAAGCGGTCGAGACGGCAACGGGACAACCGCTCATCCCGGCCAAACCGTCGATCCCGGTCGTTCAAAAGCCCGCATCGCCCGCGGACTTGTTCGGTCAACTTTATCTACAGCGCACGCTCGTCGTGTGGGTGATCTGGTTTGCCGCCTATTTCGTGAATTATGGCCTCTCGATCTGGCTGCCGACGGTCTACCGCACCGTGTTCAAGCTCCCCCTCGAGCAATCCTTGCGCTATGGATTGATCACGCAAGCCGCCGGTCTAATTGGGACATTCATTTGCGCGCTTGCCATTGACGGGGTCGGCCGCAGGCTTTGGTTTGCCATCTCCTTCGCGGCGTCCGCAATCGCGCTCGCCGCGCTTGCCGCATATCCGGCACCCACGGCTGAACAAGTGCTGACCTGCATGACGATCGCGTATTTCTTCATCAGCACGATCAATATCGGCGTCTATCTCTATACGCCCGAGCTTTACCCTACGCGCGTGCGCGCGCTCGGCGTCGGCACGGCCACTGCCTGGTTGCGGTTTGCCTCGATCCTCGGTCCCATCCTGGTCGGAAGGTTGATCCCCTCGGGTTTGCCGGCGGTGTTCGTAGCGTTTGCCGCGGCGGCAGGCATTGCGGCGGTGATTACCGGAGTCTTCGCGGTCGAAACAAAAGGCCGGGTGCTGGAGGAAGCATCGCCATAGCCCCCGAACTCCGGATAGCAAGCCCGTCGCTGCGTGAATTTGTAGCGGCGCTGTTCGAAGCCGCCGCGCTATCGCGGCCGCTTGCCGATGAATGGGCGTCCTCCTTGATTTGGGCTAATTTGCGCGGGGTGGATTCCCATGGCGTGCTGCGTGTGCCGCGCTATGTCGATCTCCTGCAAACCGGAGCGATCAATCCCAAACCGGAGATGAAGGCGGAGCGGCGGGCTGGCGCGATCGTCATGCTCGAAGCCGATCGCGCCCCCGGCGCCATTGCAATGTCGCGCGCCATGGACGAGGCGATCGGATGCGCCCGCACGACCGGGATCGGCTGGTGCGCTGCGTGCAACATCACGCACGCAGGCGCGGTGGGCTATTTTGCGCTGCAGGCTGCGCGCGCCGGAATGGCGGGCATGGTCATGACCGCGTCGGGGCCGCTGATGGCCTATCACGGATCGCGTGTCCCGGGGGTATCGACCAATCCGCTCGCCATTTCGTTCCCGACCGGGAAGAGAGCTCTCTATGTGATTGACATGTCCACATCGACCGTGGCCATGGGCAAGCTGATGAGCGCCCGCGACACCCGCAAACAAGTCCCGCTCGGCTGGGGCATCGACGCGCAAGGACGCGATACGACGCAATCGGCAAAGATCGCGACGCTCCTGCCGATGTCAGGGGCGAAAGGGTCGGGTCTTTCCTTCATGATCGAATGCCTGTGCAGTCTGACCGTCCACAACCCCATCATTGCGAACGCGCTCGAAAGCGGCGCTGACTGGGATAACCCATTCCTCAATGGTGCTGCGGTCGCGATCGATCTCGCGGCTTTTGGCGATGTCAATCGGATCCGCGAAGAGGCGGACCGTCTTGGCGATGCGATCCTCTCGCTTCCGGCCGCGGCAGGCGTCGATCGCATCTTGCTTCCGGGGGAGCGCGGAGACAGCACTTTGCTCGAGCGCGAACGAACCGGCATTCCGCTTCCGCTCGGGACGTGGAACCGCCTGCTCGCAACGGCCAAGGCGCTCGGTGTGCGCGCACCGGAAATCTGAAGAGCCGGCGGACCAAATCTTTACTGTGTGTCAGATTTGTCTGTGGGATGCCGTGCAAATAAGGTGTAGGGTGGGCAAAGGCGCGCGCACGTATTGTCAGCGCGGACAACCGCGCACGCGCCGTGCCCACGCGGGCGGTGTAAATGGTGCGCACGGTGCGCAAAGGGCGCACCTTTGCGCACCCTACAAGTTTTCGGTTGTCCGCCGGAGACCGCATGGCCCTTCCCACCGGCAACCCTGCAACCGCGCGCGCGCTAGACAAACTATCGCTTCTGCGCGGTCATCCGCTGTTCCGGCAGCTTCCGCCGGCAGTGCTTGAACGGCTGGGCTCGTACATTAAAAGGCGGTCGCTCCTCCGCGGCGCCACGATCTTTGCCAAAGGTGATCCGGGCCTCGGGTTGATGGGAGTCCTCAAGGGGGCGGTGAAGATCAGCGTGCCGTCGGCAGATGGACGCGACATCGTGCTCAACATCATTCACGAGGGTGACATCTTCGGCGAGATCGCTCTCCTCGACGGCCACCCCCGTACCGCCGATGCCACGGCGATGACCGATTGCGAGCTGATGGTGATCGAGCGGCGGGAATTTCTTCCATTTCTGCGCAGCGAGCCCGATTTGACCACGCAGATCATTGAAATCCTCTGCGCGCGGCTGCGCCGCACCACCGAGCAAGTGCTAGACGTGACGTTCCTCAATCTGCCGGCGCGCCTCGCCAAGGCAGTGCTTCGCCTCGCCGCCGAAGCCGAAAAAGCGACGCCGCCGCGGAAGGTCACCATCACCCAACTTGAAATCAGCCAGATCATCGGCAGGTCGCGCGAGAGTACGAACAAGCAACTGCGGGTCTGGGCGAAGACCGGATGGATACGGCTGGAACGGGGCGCGATCACCGTGGTCCAACCAAACAAGCTTGCAGAATTGGCCGCCGAGGGCGCCGAATTCGATGCGTCTTAGCGATTACTGATGAAAATCTGTGCAATCTGGTCTTCGTTTGGGCGGGGCGAAGGGCGCTCCCCCACGTCCCGTCCTCCATCGCAAGCACGTGTAGCCCGGCTTGAGCCGAGCGAAACCCGGGGACCGCCCTACCCGGTATGGTTTGCCCCGGATTTCGCAGCGCTCAATCCGGGCTACCGGTGACAGGAGTTGGCACGCCCCTTGATTAGCCGCATGGCAGGCGGAGAGCGCAGCCATGAAAATTGTCACTGCCATTATCAAGCCGTTCAAGCTCGACGATGTCCGCAACGCTCTGACCGCCCTCGGGGTTGAGGGAATGACCATAACGGAAGTGAGGGGGAGCGAACGCCAGAAGGGGCACACAGAAATTTTTCAGGGTACCGAATATGCGGTGAGCTTGCTGCCCAAGATCAAGATCGAGGTCGCCATTCCGAGACATCTTCTGCAAAAAACCATTGATGCGATTAGCACGGCCGCGAGAACGGGCCACATCGGAGATGGAAAAATCTTCGTCACTGATCTCGACAGCGCGACGCGCATTCGCACCGGCGAAATGGACACGGCGGCGGTGTGAGCTAGACTTCGTCCCGTGAACTCGCAGGGTGGGCAAAGGCGCGCATCGCAGACAAAGTTTACGCAGTCTGCGCAAGCGTGACTGCGTTGCGCGCGGTCGAGCTTCTATCAACTATGCAA
>CATPCO010000091.1 GCA_955652925.1 uncultured Xanthobacteraceae bacterium
CGACCGCGGCTGCGACGCCCGCGCACGCAATGACGAAGAACAGCGCGGGCGCGCTCGACCATCCGAAGCTCTCGACGCTGAGCCCCAGCGCCGGTGGACCGAGGACGTGACCCAAATGGCTGGCTTGCACCACCATTCCCACAGTCAACGCAAGCATTGCCGGCGTCGGAGCAAACCTCGGTGCGGCTGCATAGATCGACGCCGCCAACACCCCGGTGATGCCGAGGCTTGCCGTGGCGAGTGCCGCAACCGCGGCAGCGGGCATGGATTGATGGAAGATTCCGAAGCTGGCTGCGCCCATACAGCCGAAGCCGGCGCTGATCACGGCCCAAAGCGCAATGCCCTTGCGTAACAAGAATCCGGCCGCTGCAGCGCCTAGCCCGTTCGCGACGATGGTGCCGGCGCTGATGGTACCTGCTTGCGAGATGGAGAGGCCGAGCCGCTCGACGAGCAGGGTCGGCAACAAGCCCGTGAGGGCATGGTATTGAACGGAATAGAGGCCAAAGGCGAGCGCAAGCAGAACCGGGCCCGGCGAGCGTATGATATGGCGCAGCTGCGCGAATGCGCGCCCGCCCATGATCTGTGATCTGCCGGCAACGGGAGCTGCCCACCAGATGACGCCGGCGTAGCCAAGCGCAGTGACGCCCGTGATGAGCCAAAGGCTCTGCCAGCCGAATGCAAGCAGCGGCGGCCCGGCCAGCATCACGATCACCGAGCCGGTCGCGAAATAGACCGTCCAGAAACCGAATACGAGCTGCTGATCCTTGTCTGCTGTGATCGTGCCAAGCAGGGTCGGCGTAGCGATGGCCACCATGAGGAAGCCCGCGCCTTCGAACACGCGGGAGAGAAGGAGAATTGTTCCGCTTTCTGCAAACGCACCCGCGCATGAGGCTGCGCCGGTTACGAGCAGGCCAATGACGAGCGAACGCCGCGCCCCAAGCGCATTGATAACGAGGCCCGCCGGCAGCCCGGCGATTCCACCAACCACCGCATAGATGCCAACTACCCAGGAAGCGAATGCAAGACTGAGCCCCAAATCCTGGCGTAAAAGCGGGATTGCGATCGGTGCCTTTCCGATCTGAAATGCGGCGACCACGCCCGCAAGGATCAGCGTCCAGACCAGGCGCCATTGCGTCGTGGGGCCGTCCTGTTGACGGTCGCCGCCCTTCGAGTATGTACGCTGCATGCAGGGTTCCTGACTGATACGATCCATCATCGCAGGGAGACAATCATGCGCATGACTGCGGTGTTTGCGGCGGGAGGGCTTATGTGCGCCTGCACTTTGTCGCAGCCTCCACCGATCGCGCCGCCGGAGCCGATCATTTGCATGGCTGGTCCTGACTGCGACGCAAAATGGTCGCGGGCAGCGTCCTGGCTCGCGGCAAATTCAGCTCTGAAAATTCAGACCAGGACCGACAGCATCATTCAAACAACAGCGCCCGTGCAAGCCGAGGCAACGCCTGCCTTTACGGTTACAAAGGTTGCTCGCGGCGAGGGCCGGTATGAAATCACGTTTAATGCTGCTTGCGGGACCGGGGCGCGCTGCCTTCCGCCAATCACCGAAGCGCGGGCGCGGTTCACTCAGGCCGTGCTCGGTCAAGAAGGATCTCACGTTAGTTCCCAGTAGGCGTTTACCACTAAAATGAACTCGACAGCGAGGAGCGTCCTCATCGAAGCTGCTACCGACCCGTACGCAATAAAAGTATTATCTTGCAGACAGACAAAAGCATACCACTCTCTCTGGTTTGCTGCGGCGGTCGGCCAGTTGGTCGTGGCCGAGTGAAGGCGAAGGAGACGGTCATGCGAGCGAAATGGGGTCTGTCGACCGGTGTCGCTTTAATATCATTAACGCTGGTAGGTACCGGACAAGCCTGGAGCCAGATGGTTTCGCTCACGGTGTGCAACGACTCGAGCGTCCTTGCCACTGTCGTAATTGTCGGAGGCCCTTCGCCCAGCGACAATCGCCTATTCATGTGGGGATGGTATAACGCGAATTCAGGAGATTGCGTAAGGCCCGCAAACGTGGCGCCGGGAGCGTTCTACGTTTACGCACACGGCCCGTATAATGTGGAGTGGCCCGGCACGGACCAAAGGTTTTGCGTGGATGAACCAGGGCCCATTAACAGGCTTGTCTCACAGCGTCCGAGTTGCGCCATCAATCTCTCGAAATGGTTTAAGCAATTTCAGGCGGCTGCGGGGCAATACCTCTGGCGTTTGCCGCCACCAACGCGGGCGCAGTCACCATGAGGCAACTCGTTCGTCCCCCCTTCGCCGAAACCAATGTCTTGCCCCACTGAGCGGGACACCATCGGAAGCCCCCGGAGGAAATTCTAGGGGCGCAAGTTTGCTGAACAAGCCGGAGTAGCGATCCGGCGAGAATAGATTTTGTCGGCCCGATCACGCCTTCGCGGGCACCGGG
This sequence comes from uncultured Xanthobacteraceae bacterium, assembly GCA_955652925.1. GTDB lineage: Bacteria > Pseudomonadota > Alphaproteobacteria > Rhizobiales > Xanthobacteraceae > VAZQ01. The sequence continues at coordinate 2,420 of CATPCO010000091.1, forward strand.
CGCAACAGAAACGCTGGCAGGTGTCCGTTATCCGCCTGTGCCGCCGGCTTGGCGACGCGCCGGGAGCGGTTCTCATCGTTTCGTCGTGATGCAGGTTGGTCGCGGCGGGGCGCCGATTCGCGCGAGTGGCGGCGCTGGCCGTTGTGGCGGTTGCGATGGGAGGAGGGGGCCTGCTCACCCTGGGATGGCGGACGGGGAGGCTGGCCCATCCATGGGATACTCTGGCCAATGAGCTTTTCGATGGCGGCGACGTTCTTCTGCTCCGCCGGGGCGACGACGGTGATGGCGGTGCCCGGCCTCCCCGCGCGACCGGTACGCCCGATGCGGTGGACGTAATCATCGGGGTGATGAGGCACGTCGAAATTGAAGATGTGGCTTACGGCTGGAATATCGAGCCCGCGCGCGGCCACATCGGATGCAACCAGCAAAGTCACTTCGTTTTTGCGGAATTGGTCGAGGGCCGCCGTTCGCGACGGCTGATCCATATCCCCATGCAGCGCGATGGCGGAGAAGCCGTGGCGCACCAATGATCGCTGAAGCGACGCGACCTCGCGCTTGCGATTGCAGAAAATGATGGCGTTGGTCAGCCCCTCGGCGGATCGGATCAGCGAGCGCAGCGTATCGCGTTTTTCGTGCGGCTCGCGACCGGTCTTGGCCAGGAGCTGAGTCGTGGTCGCAACCGTGGTCGCCGGCGGTGAAACCTCCACCCTGACGGGATTATGCAGGAATTGCTCGGTAATGCGCCTGATCTCCGGCGGCATGGTAGCCGTAAAAAACAACGTCTGCCTGGTGAACGGGACGAGCTTGCAGATGCGTTCAATATCGGGAATGAAGCCCATATCGAGCATGCGATCGGCCTCATCGATCACGAGCAGCTCGACTCCGCTCATCAGCAGCCGCCCGCGCTCGAAATGGTCAAGCAGGCGGCCCGGAGTGGCGATCAACACGTCGACGCCGCGCGTGAGCTTGGTGTCCTGATCGTCAAACGAGACGCCGCCAATGACGAGCGCAACCGTGAGCTTCTGGCCGGCACCATATTTTTCGAAAGCTTCCTGCACCTGAGCGGCGAGCTCGCGGGTGGGCTCGAGAATCAACGTGCGGGGCATCCTGGCGCGCGCGCGGCCGTGCTCGAGCATGGTCAGCATCGGCAATGTGAATGCAGCGGTTTTGCCGGTGCCGGTCTGGGCGATGCCAAGCACATCGCGCCGTGCCAGCACGTGCGGAATAGCTTGCTCTTGGATGGGGGTAGGGGCGAGATAACCGGCCGCTTTGACGGCGGCGAGAACTTTGGCCGATAGGCCGAGTTTGGAAAAGGGCATATAACCTCAAATCGAGACCGGTCCAGAGCCTAACCGCGCCCAACAACAAGCTGATGACGGACATACGCGGGGGATAGACGGTCGAATGTCACGGTCGAACCGTTTGCGCGGAACATAGTGCTCCAAAGCCGAAAGTCAATCCTGCTGCACTGCAATAAGTTGAATTCCTGCCTGATTTTTTTGCCCCAACCAGGCTACAGGAAGCCATGGCGTCAGTCCTCGATCTCATCGGCTCGACCCCCCTCATTGAGGTAAGCCGGATCGACACTGGCCCGTGCCGGCTGTTTCTCAAGCTCGAAAGTGCCAATCCGTCCGGTTCGATCAAGGATCGCCCCGCGCGCACCATGATCGAAACCGCAGAGGCAGACGGAAGCTTGCGGCCCGGCGGCACGATCGTGGAGGCGACCGCTGGAAATACCGGGCTTGGTCTTGCCTTGGTTGGCGCACGCAAAGGCTATCGCACGCTGCTCGTCGTGCCGGACAAGATGGTGCGCGAGAAGGTGTTGCACGCCAAGGCGATGGGCGCCGAAGTGGTCATCACGCGTTCGGATGTCGGCAAGGGAAACCCGGACTATTATCAGGACCTTGCCGAAGCGATCACCCGGCGCACGCCGAATGCATTTTTCGTGAACCAGTTCGCGAACCCTGCCAATCCGCGCGCCCATGAACTGACCACCGGTCCGGAAATCCTTCGCCAGATGGACGGCGATGTGGATGCGATCGTGGTCGGCGTTGGCTCCGGCGGGACGCTTACCGGAGTAGGGCGCTGCATGCGAGAGGCTTCCGCAAAGACCGAAATGATTCTCGCCGATCCGGAAGGATCGGTGCTTGCGCCATTGGTGCAGACGGGCAGGATGCCGCCGGTTGGGAGCTGGGCGGTGGAGGGCATCGGCGAAGATTTCGTACCCCCCAACGCGGATCTTGATCTGGTGCGCCACGCCTACAGCATTGCGGATTCCGACAGCTTTGCAAACGCGCGCGAGCTCCTGCTGCAAGAGGGCGTGCTCGCCGGTTCCTCGAGCGGCACTTTGCTTGCGGCGGCGCTGCGTTACTGCCGTGCCCAGAACGAGCCGAAGCGGGTCGTGACGTTTGTCTGCGATTCCGGTGCCAAATATCTGTCCAAGGTCTTCAATCCCACATTCCTCGCGCAGGAGGGCTTCACCCATCCCCATCGGCACGGAACCGTGCGTGACGTGGTGGTGAGCAGGTATCCCGAGGGCTCCGCCATTGTGGTGCGCCCGCAGGACAACCTGCGCGCCGTGTTCGCGCGCATGCGCTCGGCCGATGTCTCTCAACTGCCGGTCCTCGATGCAAGCGGACATGTGGTGGGACTGATCGACGAGAGCGATGTGCTTGCCGCGCTGCTGACCGAGCCCGATACAAACAAGGCGTTTGCGCGCCCGGTCAGAGACGTCATGGTCACGCGGCTGGAGACGATCTCCGCCGACGCGCCCATCGCCGATCTCATTCCGCTCTTTCGCAAGGACTATGTCGGCATCGTCATGGACGGCGATCAGTTTCTCGGACTTGCGACGCGTCTTGATCTCATCAACTATTTCCGGATTGCGCGCTCATGACGCAGAAGAACCAGCTTGAATTTGCGACCCGATGCGTGCACGCGGGACAGGAACCCGATCCCACCACCGGCGCTGTCATGATGCCGATCTACACCACCTCCACCTATGTCCAGCAGTCACCCGGCGTACACAAGGGCTACGATTACGCTCGCACGAAGAATCCCACCCGTATGGCCTTTGAGCGCTGCATCGCCGATCTTGAAGGCGGCAATGCCGGCTTTGCCTTTGCCTCGGGCATCGCTGCCATTGCGACCACGCTCGACTGTCTGGATGCCGGGTCTCACATCATCGCCGTCGATGATCTCTATGGCGGATCACGCCGGCTGTTCGAGCGGGTCCGGCGCCGATCCGCCGGTCTTGACGTGAGCTATGTCGACCTCGTTGACGTCACTAGGCTCGAAACGGCGATCCGGCCGAATACCCGCTTGATCTGGATCGAGTCACCGACCAATCCGCTGCTCAAGCTCGTCGATCTCGAACGTGTTGCGGCGCTCGCGAGCAAGCACGGCATCTGGGCAGTCGCTGATAACACTTTCGCCAGTCCCTATGTGCAGCGGCCGCTCGAATACGGTTTTGACCTTGTGGTCCACTCCACCACCAAATATCTCAACGGCCATTCCGACATGGTTGGAGGCGTTGCCGTGGTGGGCTCGAACAACGAGCTGCGCGAGCGACTGACCTTCCTGCAGAATGCAGTGGGAGCGATTCAAGGCCCGTTCGATTCCTTCCTGGCGCTGCGCGGCCTCAAAACGCTGGCGCTGCGCATGGAGCGCCACTGCACCTCCGCCATGCAAATTGCGCACTGGCTCGAACGCCAGCCCAAGGTGCGCCGCGTCTTCTATCCCGGCCTGGCGGGCCATCCTCAGCATGCGCTCGCCAAAAAGCAGATGCGTGCTTTTGGCGGCATGATCTCGGCCGAGCTTGCGGGCAGCCTGGACGATGCGCGCCGTTTTCTCGAACGCTGTCGTTTGTTCGCGCTCGCCGAAAGTCTCGGTGGGGTCGAAAGCCTCATTGAGCATCCCGCGCTGATGACGCACGCGTCGGTGCCGCCCGAGGTCCGCGCTGGGCTTGGGATAAGCGACACGCTGGTGCGACTGTCGGTCGGGATAGAGGCTGCTGACGACCTGATAGCGGATCTGGCGGGTGCATTGGGATAAGGCGGCGCCGCGCTTTTGAAGCACGGCGCGCGAACGTTGCGTCACGACGGGCCTGCTGCGATTCCCCGAAACCGCCCGCCAGACTTAAGCATCTTCTTCGAGCGGCTCGAAATGCGGGTGAAACCAAATCTGTGCAATTAGCGTGGGCACGACGGCGCTGCCGATCACTGCCGTGACAAGGACTGTGTATTGCTCCTGGTTGATGATGTGATTGGTCAGGCCGAACAACGCTGAGATCGACCCGAAGGTGAGACCGGTAGACATCATCAGCGTAGTGTACATGCCCTCACGCCGGTCAAACTTGAAATACCGTGTTAGCGGCAAGATACCAGCAAACTTGGTGATCATCTTCATCGCAAGAAACAGCGCAATCAGCCCCGCAGCAGCGAGCAGCGCGTGCGCCTCGATAAGCGAGCCAGCCTTGAGGAAATAAAACGGTGTAAGGA
>CATPCO010000092.1 GCA_955652925.1 uncultured Xanthobacteraceae bacterium
CATCTGTTCAGCGTCGCGGGCCGCCGGTCGTCGGATCGAGCCACGACGGCTGCGCCAGCGCAGGCAGGAGAGCGATGCGCTCGATTGCAGGCTCTGCCGTGCGCCGAATGAGAAGGTCGCCGTTCTCGGCGATGTCGCGCCGCAATCCCCCACCCTTACCCTCCCCCGCTTGCGGGGGAGGGAAGGGTGGGGGTCGAAGCCGCGGCAGATATCCTTTCGCGACTTCACGGAATCCATGCTCCTGCCAGGCATCGAGGACGGTCATCAGATGGCGTGCAAAACTCTCCACCAGGCGGTCGGATCCGAATTCGCCGAAGCCCTCATCTTCGAGTGCAGTGGAAAGCGGATAAAGACCAGGGTCGTTCTCGCCCATGGCGACGGTGCGGATCATGGCAGCAAAGACGAGCCATTCCGGCGTCTCATCTTCATTGGCGCTCTCCGGCCAGGCGAGGCGCCCGCCACCGACAAGCCCGCCTTCGATGCGTACCCCGTCCGGCCAGTCGAATGTAATGGCAAGCTCCGGCGGCGCGTGTGCCGCAAGCGCGTCGGCAAGCGCGACAAGCCCGGCGTAAAGCGCAAGGCGGGCGGTGCGCAACGGCTCGTCCGGTTCCAGGACGACGGCAAATTCGGCAAGATCGAAGCGGCCCACATGGACGAGGGTTCCAGCGCCGGCCTCTCCTGCTACGCCCCTGGCATGGGCAAACGCGTCGCCCACCTCGCGCAAGGAGATAAGCCGGAACAGGGGCGGCAGGTCGAGCGGGTGCTTACCTGATGTACGGACGGGGTTACGTTGTTGCAGCGGCATATTGCTCACGGACTCGCGGCGGTGATGCGCAGTCATTATAAACGTGCGACGGCGCAGGAGTAGGTGCTCGCAGCGCGCACCCTACCTCCCCCTGGAGGTAGCGAGCTTGCGGCACGGCCTCAAGACAAACGCAAACGCGGGAAGCAAATGCCCGATCGGTCACCCAACGTGTTGATCTGCTCGTGTGAAGACACGATGCCGCTCGATGTGGACGCCATCGAGAAGGGCTGCGGGGCGAAGGCGGCGACGATGACGGCGCACGCGCTGTGCCGCGCCGAGCTCGACAAATTCCGCTCTGCCGTTGCGGGCGTCGATCCGCTCGTCGTCGGCTGCACCCAGGAGGCGCCGCTATTCTCGGAAATTGCCGGCAGCGGAACGCGGGACATCAAGTACGTCAACATCCGCGAGACGGCGGGCTGGTCGCAAGATGCAAAGACCGCCGGACCAAAAATGGCGGCGCTGATTGCAGCGGCAGCCGAGCCGGTCCCCGACATTGCGTTTGTTCAGTTCAACAGCGAAGGGGTCGTTCTCATTTATGGTTGCGATGAGCAGGCGATCGAAGCAGGCCGCCTTCTGAAGGATCATCTCGATGTCACCGTTCTCATCAGGCCGCCGGCAGAGGTGATGCCACCGCCCGTGACCGATTTCCCCGTGGTGCAAGGGGTTATCCGATCGGCCAAAGGCCATCTCGGCGCGTTCGAGCTCACAGTTGATGATTACGCGCAGCCGGTACCGTCGTCACGGGGCGCGCTGCGCTTCGGCGCGTCACGCGACGGCGCCGTTTCCCGCTGCGATCTCATCCTCGATCTCTCCGGTGGCGAGCCGCTCTTCACCGCAGCCGATCTGCGCGAGGGCTCGCTGCGCGCCGATCCGCGTGACAACGCGGGCGTGCTGCGGGCCGTACTCAAAGCGCGCGATCTCGTGGGCAGCTTCGACAAGCCACGCTACATCGCCTTCACAGCCGACATTTGCGCCCATGCGCGTTCGAACATCGTCGGCTGTCATCGTTGTCTCGATCTCTGTCCGACCGGCGCCATCGCGCCTGCAGGCAATCACGTCGTCATCGATGCGCACATCTGCGCTGGATGCGGTCAGTGCGCCGCCGCCTGCCCGACCGGGGCTGCGGGCTATGCGCTGCCGCCCGCGGATGTGCTGATGCGCAAACTACGCACATTGTTGTTGTCCTATCGTGAAGCCGGCGGCCGAAATCCGATCGTGCTCATTCACGATGCCGAGCATGGCACGCCGCTCATCCACGCGCTGGCACGCTTCGGCGACGGCCTGCCGGCAAATGTGCTGCCGCTCGAGGTCAACGAGGTGACGCAGGTTGGGCTCGAGGCGATTGCCGCAAGCTTTGCCTATGGCGCTTGTGCCATGCGCTTTCTCGTTCGTGAGAAACCACGCCACGACATCGCCGGCTTGGCAAAGACGCTCACTCTGGCTGAGCCGATTCTCTCGGGGCTCGGCTTTGGCACACAGCGCGCGGGAAGGATCGCGACTGACGATCCCGACGTGCTCGGCGCTACGCTGCGACAGATTGAGTCTGGCGATGGTGCGCAGCAACCGGCGAGCTTCGTCCCGGTCGGAGGAAAGCGGGAGGCGATGCGGCTTGCGCTGCGCGAGCTGCATCGCGCGGCGCCTGCGCCCGTGGATGTGGTGGCGTTGCCCGACGGGGCGCCGTTCGGCGCGATCGAGATCAATGTCGAGGGCTGCACGCTCTGCCTCTCCTGCGTGTCGGCGTGTCCGACCGGAGCGCTGAGCGACAATCCTGAGCGCCCGATGCTGCGCTTTACCGAGGATGCGTGCGTGCAGTGCGGGCTGTGCAAGGCGACCTGTCCGGAGAAAGTGATCAGTCTGATGCCGCGGCTTGATTTTCGTGCGGCCACAGCGACGGCGCGCGTGCTCAAAGAGGAAGAACCGTTTGAGTGCATCCGTTGCGGCAAGCCGTTTGGCGTGCGCAGCACGATTGAGCGGGTAACGGCAAAGCTATCCGGCAAGCACTGGATGTTCGAGAATTCCGCGTCACGGCTTGCCCTGTTGCGGATGTGTGAGGACTGCCGGGTGATTGCGATCACGGAGCAGGAGTTTGATCCGCACGCGGCGCCGCCGCGCCCGAAACCGCGTACGAGCGAGGACTATTTGCGCGAGCGCCAGGAGCCGCCGGGAGCCGGAAAGACAGACGGGTAACCCAGCTAAAAAACTCGTTCCGGCCGCTCGCCGCCTTGGCGTTGACGGCTTTCGTCCTATTGCGTCTTCTGCTTAGAAGTATGGGAGCTCCTGGTCGGGTTTGGCGCGCCCGAACCAGCGCGTCGGAGGAGCTTGGGGATGGAGAGTATCGGCGGGGAAATCGCCTTCATGGCCGTCTCCGCGGGCAAGGCGTTCCTTGTCCTCATGGAGCCCCACCGCCTGCTCTTCCTGGGCGCAGGCTGCATCATGGGGCTCGTGCTCGGAATTATTCCCGGCATTGGCGGCCTTACGGGAACGGCGATGCTCCTGCCGTTCACCTTCAACATGGATCCGTATTCCGCCTTCGCGCTGCTGCTGGGTCTTGGCGCAACGACCGCCACAGGCGATCCCATTCCGGCAATCTTGTTCGGCGTGCCGGGAGGCGCCGCTTCGGCGGCCACGGTGCTCGACGGTTTCCCGATGGCAAAGAAAGGCGAAGCCGGGCGCGCGCTGAGCGCCGCCTATATGTCATCGCTGATGGGCGGCGTGTTTGGCGCGTGCCTCATGGCGGTGAGCATCCCGGTCCTGCGGCCGGTCATGCTGTTCATCGGCTCGCCCGAGCTGTTGGCTTTTTCAGTGCTCGGCATTTCGATGGTTGCGGTGCTCTCAGGCAATGCGCCTCTGCGCGGGATCGTTGCGGGATGCCTCGGCGTGATGATCGCCATGATCGGCACCGATCCGCAAACCGGCACGCTGCGCTGGACTTTCGACAGCCTTTATCTGTGGGACGGCTTGCCGCTCACTCCGTTGCTGCTTGGGGTCTTTGCGCTTCCGGAGCTCTGCGATCTCCTGATCGCGCGCGTCGCTATCTCAGCCGACACCGGCGTCGCCAATATTTACAAGGGCCAGTGGCAGGGCGTGAAGGACTGCTTTCGCCACTGGTGGCTGATCATGCGGTGCTCCTGGATTGGGGGTGGTATCGGCTCGATCCCGGGCATCAGCGCGTCCGTCGTCGATTGGCTTGCCTATGGGCATGCGCTCAAGACCGAGAAAGGCGCCAGCGCGACTTTCGGCAAAGGCGATGTGCGCGGGGTCATTGCGTCCGAAAGCTCCAACAATGCCAAGGAAGGCGGCGCGCTCGTTCCCACGGTCGCATTCGGCGTTCCCGGCAGCGCGACCATGGCGATCCTGCTCGGCGCGTTTCTCATTCATGGCCTGGTACCCGGACCCGACATGCTGACCAAGAATCTCAGCATCACCTATGCCATGGTCTGGTCGGTTGCGCTCGCCAATATCCTGGGCGCTGGTCTTTGCTATTTATTCAGCCCCCAGTTCGCCAAGCTTGCAACGCTGCGCTACAGCCTGATCCTGCCCGCCGTTCTCGGCATCATCTATATCGGCGCGTTCGAAGCGACCCGGCAATGGGGCGATCTATTCACCTTGTTGTTCTTCGGCCTGGTCGGCTGGATCATGAAGCAGTTCAAATGGCCGCGACCGCCGCTTATCCTTGGCGTCGTCCTCGGCGACACCATTGAACGCTATCTTTTCATTTCTATCGAACGCTACGGATTGAGCTTTCTGCTGCGCCCCGTCGTGGCGACCCTCCTCGCGCTCGCGTTTTTCGGTCTCGTGCGTCCGTTCCTTGCGGATGTGCGCAGCCAAGGCGGGCTGCGACGAATGCTCACAAGCTTTCAGCACCCGAGCTTTCATCCCTCTCAGCTGTTCACCATGTTCATGATCGGGATCATCGGCGCGGCCGTGATTGCGTCGCTCGGCTGGGATTTCAGCGCCAAGATCGTGCCGCTCGTGGTCGGCACGGTCGGACTTATCGCGGCGGCACTGAGCCTGTTCAACGAGATGTGCCGCAAGCCGGCGGCGGCGGCAACCGAGGGCCTGGCTGAGCACGCCCAGCATGAGGTCGAGGAGAAGATCCATATGGATCTGACCTCCGATACCGGACATCTGCCCGTGCGCGAAATCGTAGAGCGCGCCGCATGGTTTTTCGGTTACCTCATGGGCTTCATGGCTGTCATGGCGGTGATCGGGCTTATCCCGACCGTGGGGCTGTTTGTGATTTTTTTCATGCGCTACGAGGCGCGCGAACGCTGGGCCCTCGTCGTACCCTACGCGGTGATCCTGGTCATTTTCATCTGGTTCACGTTCGATTACTTCATGGCCGTGCCCTGGCCGCCGACTTTGGCCGGCCAGTGGCTTCCCTTTCTCAAGGCGATTCCCTCGGTGTAGCGATTGGGCATTCATTCTTCCGAGGCGGATGGATCAGCGCAGGCGATGTCCGAGCAAAAGCTGTTCCGGTCAGTGGCGAGCACGCTCGCGGCCAAATCGCTCGCGATTGTGGGCGCGTCTGAACGCGCGCGCTGGGCAAGCGAGATTTTCAAGAATCTGCGCGCATTCGGCTATGGCGGGCGGATCGCGCTCATTAATCCGCGTCAGACCCAGGTGTTCGGAGAGCGCTGCTTTGCGTCGTTGCGCGATCTGCCGGAACCGGTCGACCACGCATTGGTGATCGTACCGGCGCCTGCCGTGCCTGGCGTGCTCATCGACGCGGAGCACGCGGGCATCAAATCTGCGACGATCTACGCTTCGATGATTGGTGACGGCGAAGACCCGGAATCGCTCAAGCGCGGCGAGTGGCTCAAGCAATTCGTGGCGAAGAGCCGGCTGCGAGTGGCAGGACCGAACTGCATGGGAGCCTATTCCTATCGCGAACGGGTGCTCGGCTACCCCAATGCGGAATTGTGCGAGCTCGCGCCGGGATCGGTCGCTTGCATTTTCCAGTCCGGCGGGCTGCTGCAATTCTGGATGAAAGCGGCTGCCGAGCGGGGATTGCGTTTCTCCTACGGCATCACGTCGGGTAATGAGCCCGACCTCAGTCTTGCCGATTACCTCAACTTCGTGATCGACGATCCGCACACGCGCCAGATCGTGCTGTTCATCGAAGGTGTCCGTCGCCCAGCGGCGTTCATGCACGCGGCCGGCCGGGCGCTTGCAATGGGTAAACCCGTGCTGGCGGTCAAAAGCGGGATGACCGCCAAGTCGCAGGCGGCCTCGCAGTCTCACACCGGCGCGATTGCAGGCGATTACGCCGCCTATGTCGCAATGTGCGAGCGCTACGGCATCGTGAACTGCCAAACGCTCGATGATCTGCTTGAAACGACGCTGGCGTTCGACGGCGGCCGATTACCGAAAGGGCCGCGCATCGCCTTTGTCACCACATCCGGTGCAACTGTCGATCTGCTCTATGACTATGCCGAAGCCGAAGGGGCCGCCGTGCCCGACTTCAATAATGCGACCAAGGCCGCCCTGCTTCCGCTGATGCAGGCAGGGATTGCGCCCAAAAATCCGCTCGACGTTGGAATTCCTTCGACCATTCAGATCGCCGCAAATACCTGCGAAATTGCCGCTGCTGATCCGAATATCGACATGGTGGCATGGGCCGCCCCCATGCCACGCAAGACAGACGTGTGGGGAGATGTC
>CATPCO010000093.1 GCA_955652925.1 uncultured Xanthobacteraceae bacterium
GCCGCGGAAGTAATCCCGCGTGGGGATGATGCGCGTGCCTCCTGTGCTTTGCGCGACCATTTCCCCATCGAGGGCCGCTACGACCAGGCACCATTCGGAGGCGGGGTCGGCATGGGCTACGCTGCCGCAGAATGTGCCGCGGGTACGGATCGGCTGGTGCGCGATATGGCGCACCACGGTTGCGAGCAGCCGGCCCAGCGGACCTTCGACAACGGGAATGTGGAAGGCAGCATGACGCACGCAGGCGCCGATGCACAACTTGCCGCCTTCAACCGCAAGTCGCTTGAGTGCCTCAACGCCGTTGATGTCGACGAGATGGGCGGGACGCGCGAGGCGAAACGCCATGATGGGCACGAGGCTCTGACCGCCCGCAAGCACGCGGCCGTCCTCGGGAGCGACCTCCGCGAGCGTCTCCACCGCCTCCTCGACGGTCTTCGGCGCGTGATAGCGGAACGACGCGGGCTTCATTACTGCTCGGACTTGCAATTTGCGTGTTTTGATTGATGCATAGCGATTGGTGTATGTAAAGGAACATGAAACCGCCGCCCTTTAGCTATCACGATCCCCGTAGCGTCACCGAGGTGGTCGAGCTCCTCGGCCGGCTCGAAAACGCCAAGCTGCTCGCGGGTGGGCAGTCGCTGATGCCCATGCTCAACATGCGGTTTGTGCTGCCCGATCACATCATCGATCTCAACCGTGTGGAGGGCCTCTCCTATATTCGCGAGAATGACGGCGCGCTTGAAATCGGCGCCATGACGCGCCAGCGAGATCTCGAATATTCCGATGTCGTACGCGCGCGCTGGCCGATCATGCATGAAGCGCTGCTGCAAGTGGGGCACCGCCAGACCCGCAACCGCGGTACCATCGGCGGCTCGCTCTGTCATCTCGATCCCGCGGCCGAGCTGGTTTCGCTGGCGGCAGGATATGACGCGACGGTGACTGTCGTGGGAGCGAATAGCCAGCGCGAGATCGCGTTCGGCGAATTTCCGGTTGCCTATATGACGCCCGCGATCGAGGCCAATGAGCTCGTCACTGCGGTGCGGTTCCCGCAGTGGAAGGGCCAATACGGCTATGCCTTCATCGAGTTCTCGCGCCGGCACGGCGATTTTGCCATCACGTCGGCTGCGGCACTTATCGCGACCAACGGTGGAGGGAAGATCGCGCGTGCATCCGTGACCATCGGCGGCATGGGCACGGTGCCGGTGCGCGCGCGCGAGCTCGAACAGGCAATCGTCGGGCAAATTCCAACTAAAGAGCTGTTCCGCGATGCTTGCGAGAGCTGCCGCAAGATCGAAGCCATTGATGATGTGCACGCGCCGGCGAACTACCGCCAGCATCTCGCTGCGGTGCTCTCGCGCCGCGCTTTGGAAAAGGCCCACGCGCGGCTCGCTGAAGCGAGCGGTCAGCATTAGGAGAAAAGATGGGCGAGAAGCGCAAGATCAGCCTGACCGTCAATGGCAAACGCTATGAGGACGAGGTCGAGGTGCGTGTCACGCTCGCCGACTTCATCCGCGGGCAGCTCGGGCTCACGGGCACGCATCTGGGCTGCGAGCACGGGGTCTGCGGCGCCTGCACCATTCTCTTTGACGGACGCTCGGCGCGCTCATGCCTGATGCTCGCGGTGCAAGCGGACGGGCACGAACTGCTCACGGTTGAAGGGATTGCGCCTTCGCCCGATGAGTTGCACCCGCTGCAACAGGCCTTTCACGAGCATCACGGTCTCCAGTGCGGGTTTTGTACCCCCGGCATTCTCACGACTCTCATTGAATTTCTGCGCGACAATCCCGATCCGACGGAACAGGAAGTGCGTATCGGCATTTCAGGCAATCTTTGCCGCTGCACCGGCTATCAGAATATTGTCACGGCGACGCTTGCGGCGGCCAAGAAGCTCCAGGAGCTGGGCACTCGAGCCTGAGATCACCGTGGGGAAGACGAGACCTTCGGGCCGGCAAAATTGATTTTGCAGGACGGGCGACCTACATCGGGGCGGGACAAGAACATGGCACATCAGCCGTTCGCATCGGCGCCCCACGTGGTGGGCAAAAGCCCAACGGCGGAGAACGGGATCCCCGCAGAAGAATCGCTTTGTCCGGTCGTTTCCCACACCTGGGTCAATTCGGAATACAAGCATCTTGTCGTCGAGGCCTCGCCCAAGGCCCTCGAAGTCAAGCCGGGACAGTTCTTCAACCTGCTTTGCCCTTCGCCGGATGAGGGCGAGCTATGGCTGCGCCGGCCCCAGAGCGTCTACCGCATCGACCACGAGCACGGCCGCATCGAGTTCCTCTATAAATGTGTGGGCCGTGGCACCTATGGGCTGGCAACGCTCGAACGCGGCCAGGCCCTCAACATGGTGGGGCCTCTGGGGGTCGGATTTTCCATGCATCCGGCCTGGAAGCATATCGTTGTTCTTGGCCGAGGCGTGGGACTTGCGACCATGGCGCCGATCTCCCAACTCGCAGCCGAACGGGGAGTAGGCGTCACCGCCATTCTGAGTGCCCGCAGCCCGGAATTCGTCATGGCGCAGGACCTGTTCGCCAATGTGGGTCACGTGATCAGCGTGCTCGACACCGACGGCACGAGCGCCGTCGAGAACGTCGAGGCCATTCTCGGGAGCCTGATTGCGCAGCGCCGCGCGGATGCATTCTTCACGTGCGGCTCAAACCGGCTTTTCCAGCTGATGAAGCGTCTCGGCAGGGAGCAGGGCATTCCTGGTCAGATCGCCATGGAGCAGGTCATGGCTTGCGGATTGGGACCCTGCTACGTTTGCGTGCGGACCTTCGAGGTCAACGGCAAGAAAGAACTGCGCCGCGTCTGCATCGAAGGGCCGGTATTCGATCTACAGGAGGCGGTCGGATGGTAGACATGCGGGTGCGGATCGGGAACGTGACGCTCAAAAACCCGATCATGCCGGCCTCCGGGGCATTCTCGACCGATCTCGCCCAGGTGATGGATCTTAATCGCCTCGGTGCGCTTGTGGCCAAGACGGTGTCGCGGGAATTCCGTGCGGGCAATCCGCCGCCGCGGGTAGCCGAAGTGGAAGGCGGAATGATCAATTCCATTGGGCTCCCGACCAAGGGAATTGAATATTTTCTCCATCATCAGGTGCCGGACTACAAGCGTTTTACTCCTCCGCTCGTCGGTTCCATCTCGGCCACGACGATTGAGGATTTCGAGGCCATGGCGCGCGATGTGAGCAAGTCCCCCATCGACATCCTCGAAGTGAATATTTCCTGTCCCACGCGCGATCCGAAGGGCGGCAATTTTGCGCTGCATGAGGAGCATACGTTCAATGTCATGCGGCTGATCCGCACCACCACGGACAAGCCGATCTGGTGCAAGCTCTCGCCGAATGCCGGTGACGTCGTGGCCATTGCCAAGGCGGCGGAGGCGGCAGGCGCGGACGCTCTGGTGGTGTCGAACACGATCCTCGGCCTCAAGATCGATACCAAAACCTTCCGGCCGGTGATCGGCAACAAATTCGGCGGGCTCTCGGGACCTGGCATCAAGCCGATCATTGTGCGGATGGTCCATCAGTGCGCCAAGGCCGTGAAGATCCCCATCATCGGCTGCGGCGGCATCGTGAAGGTGGAAGACGTGGTCGAATACATGCTCGCGGGAGCGAGCGCCGTCATGATCGGGTATCTGATCTTTCGTAATCCTTCTGGTCTCATTGCCATCATCGACGGCCTGGAAGAGTGGTGCGCGAAGCGCGGTTTTGCTCGCGTTGCGGACCTCACCGGCGCCATGATTGACGCGGCGCCGCAAGAGACTTATGCCGCCGCCGCCGCCCCGATCGGATGAGATGTTGCGGACGATGTAGGTTGGGTCGAGCTCTTTCGCGAGACCCAACGCCGGCTCGAATGAGGTTGGGTCTCGCAAGAGCTCGACCCAACCTACGACTGTATTCGCGGGCTATGACGTGGAGAACGGACCGGAAGCGATGACCGCTGGCATCGAGTTTGCCGACAAGAAAGTGATGGCCGAGCTCACGGCGAAGATGCTGCTCGAGGTCGAAGCCGTGCGTTTCATGGCTGACAAGCCATTCATTTTCACATCCGGATGGGCGAGCCCGGTCTATACGGATTGCCGGCGGCTCATCTCGTTTCCGCGCGTACGGCACACGCTCACAAATTTCGCGGCAGCGACCATTTTGCGCGAGGCAGGCTTCGAGCAGTTCGACGCCGTGGCGGGCGGCGAGACGGCGGGTATTCCGTTTGCCGCCTGGATGGCCGAGCGGCTCGGCCTCCCCATGCTCTACGTGCGCAAGAAGCCCAAGGGCTTCGGCCGCCGTAGCCAGATCGAAGGTCATCTGGTCGAAGGCCAGCGCGTGCTCCTGGTCGAGGACATGACCAGTGACGGCCGCAGCAAAATCAACTTCTGCAAGGCGCTGCGTGAGGCGGGCGCCAAGGTCGACCATGTGCTCGTGTTTTTTTTCTACGACATCTTTCCCGATGCGCCGAAGGTGCTCCGCGACCTCGACGTGACGCTGCATTCGCTGGCTACCTGGTGGGACGTGCTTGCAGTCGCCAAGGCAAGCGGCAAGTTCGACGCCGGAAAGCTCGCCGAAGTGGAAAAATTCATGCACGATCCGGCGGGCTGGTCGCAAGACCACGGCGGCGTCGCCGCAGTCGCGGCGGAGTAGGTGGGGTCGAGCGCTTGCGAGACCCAACGCTACTGCTGTTAAGCCCGGGTTGGGTCGCGTGAAGAACTCGACCCGACCTGCGAAGTAAGTGATGAGGGCGCATGGCCAAATCGCAAGCGGATGTGATTGTCGTGGGCGGCGGCAACGCGGCTTTCTGCGCCGCGCTCGCCGCCCAGGAGCAGGGTGCCTCGGTGATCGTGCTGGAAGCAGCACCGGAGGAGGAATCCGGCGGCAACAGCAGATTCACCGCAGGCTCCGTGCGCGTCGTCTATAACGGTGTCGACGACATCAAGGCGTTGGTGCCTGATCTCACCGAAGCCGAAATCGCGACCACCGATTTCGGCACCTATACCCGCGAGCAATTCTTCGATGACATGGCGCGCGTCACCCAAAATCGCGCCGATCCTGATCTCGTCGAGCTTCTGGTCGCCCGCAGCTTCGATACCTTCCGCTGGCTGCGCGACAAGGGCATCCGCTTCATCCCGATTTATGGCCGGCAAGCCTTCAAGATCGAGGGCAAGTTCAAATTCTGGGGCGGGCTTACCGTGGAGGCCGTGGGTGGTGGGCCCGGGCTCATCAAGATGCTGACTGAAGCAGCGAGCAAGCGGGGGATTGAGATCCGTTACGCGACGCGGGCACTGGAACTCCTGTTTGACGGCGTGGGTGTGCACGGGGTGCGCATCCGCCATGCCGGAGTTGAGAGCGAGATCGAGAGCAGATCGGTGGTGCTTGCCTGCGGCGGTTTTGAATCCAATTCGGAATGGCGCACGCGCTATCTCGGGCCGGGATGGGACCTCGCCAAGGTGCGCGGGACGCGTTTTAACAACGGCGACGGCATTCGCATGGCGATGGATATCGGCGCGAGTCCCTGCGGCAATTGGTCGGGCTGCCATGCGGTGCAGTGGGAAATGAACGCCCCCGAATTCGGCGATCTTGCCGTCGGCGACCAGTTTCAGAAGCACTCCTATCCCTTTGCGATTCTGATCAATGCCCAGGGCAAGCGCTTCGTCGACGAGGGCGCCGATTTCCGCAACTACACCTATGCCAAATACGGTCGTGTCGTGCTGGAGCAGCCCGGCCAATTTGCCTGGCAGATTTTCGATCAGAAGGTCAAACACCTGCAACGGGACGAATACAAGATTCGGCAGATCACGAAAGTAACCGCCGGCACAATCGAGGAGTTCGCGAAAAAGCTCGAAGGTGTCAACGCGCCGCAGTTCGTCGCGACTATTGCCGAATACAACAAGGCGATCCGCACGGACGTCCCATTCAACCCCAATGTCAAGGATGGCCGGCGCACCGAGGGGCTCCCCATCAACAAGAGCAATTGGGCAAACACGATCGATGCGCCGCCCTTCGAAGGCTATGCGGTGACGTGCGGAGTGACCTTCACCTTCGGTGGCTTGCGAATCACCACCGACGCCGAGGTTCTCAACACCGATTACCAGCCGATCCGCGGCCTTTATGCCGCCGGCGAACTGGTGGGTGGGTTGTTTTATTTCAATTATCCCGGCGGCTCCGGCCTCACCGCGGGCGCGGTATTCGGACGCCTCGCCGGCACGGCGGCCGCCCGGACCGGCAGGAATTGACCCGGTATGGAGTTCGATAACGCTTTCGAGGTGCCGCTGCCCCCTGCGCAGGCATGGAAGGTGCTGCTCGATATCGAGCGTATCGCGCCCTGCATGCCCGGGGCGGAACTGACGGAAGTCCTCGGCGAGAACAGATATAAGGGCAAGATCAACGTGCGGCTCGGGCCGGTCGCTCTGACGTTTGCCGGCCTCGTCAAGTTCGACGAAATCGACGAGGGCAACCGCACAGCGCGCGTATCCGCCCAGGGGACCGATGCGAAGGGACGCGGCGGCGCCAACGCTGTTTCCGTTTTTCGTCTGGAACCCGCCGGCAATGGCTCAAAGGTGCTGGTGCACACGAACCTCAGTCTTTCAGGAGCGGTGGCGCAATACGGCCGCGGGGTCGGTATCATCCAGGCCACGGCCGCGCAGCTGATGAATCAGTTTGCCGCGGGTCTGAAGGAGAAGTTCGCGCAAGGACAGGAGGCCCCGCCACCTGCACCGGCAACAGCGCCGTCGGCTTCGCCCGTGCCGGCATCTTCTCCCGCCGCAAAGCCCATCTCGGGACTTGCGCTGATGGGGAAGGTGGTCTGGAACTGGATCATCGACCTGTTCCGGCGCTCATAACAACTCGCGCGGCCCGCACGGCGATGGTGCAGACTCAGGCGTTCATCGATAGACACGGCCTGTGGACCGACGAGCAGCAAAAGCAAGCCGAAGAGATCAAACACAGGCTCGAAAGGGACGATCTGCACCTTGTGCGGCTCGCCTGGGCCGATCCACACGGCGCCTCGCGCGCCAAGGCCCTGACGCGGCCCGCGTTCATGTCTGCGCTCACGTCGGGCTTTACCACCACGGTCGCAACGTCCACGCTCGATTCCGCCGGCGCGCGTACATTCTCCTCGTTCACGCGGGGCGGGGGAATGGACCTTCCGGAAATGACCGGGTCGCCGAACATCATCCTTGTGCCGGACCCCGCAACGTTCCGTGTGCTGCCATGGGCGCCGGGCGTAGGCTGGGTGCTGTGCAATGAGTATTTCACGAGCGGCCTGCCCTTTCATTTCTCGCCCCGCCAACTGCTGCGAAGGCAAATCGAAGGCCTAGAGGGCAAAGGGCTCGAACTGATCGTAGGGCTCGAGATCGAGTGGTACCTCTTCCGCCTGGTCGAGGCTTTGTCCCACGAGCATACCGCGCTACCGGGCGCCCGCGGACGTCCGCTCAAGACCGCGCCGATCGAGCCCGGATTTGTCCTTCACTCCGAGTCGAACATGGACCTGATGCAACCAGTGCTTTCCGCGCTCGTCGACGCATTCGAGAAAACCAATTTGCCGCTACGCTCGATCGAGAACGAATTCGGCCCGGGTCAGGTCGAGTGCACCTTCGCCGCGCGCCCCGCGCTTGAAGCGGCAGACGATGTGATGCTGTTCCGCACCGCGACGCGCCAGATCTGCCGCCGCATGGGCTATTTCGCCACCTTCATGTGCCGCCCTGCGCTCAAGGGCTATTATTCCAGTGGCTGGCACCTACACCAGTCGGTGGTCGATCGCGGCAGCGGGCGCAACATGTTCATGCCGGAGCGCCAAGGCGAAATTCTGTCGCCCATGGGCCACGCATATCTCGGCGGGCTGATGAAGCACGCGCAACCCTGCACAGCTTTTGCCACGCCCACTGTGAATGGCTACCGGCGCTTTCGCCCGAACTCGCTGGCGCCTGATCGTGCAACCTGGTGTTACGATCATCGTGGCGTCATGATTCGCGTTCTCGGCGGCACGGGAGACCCGGCTACCCGGCTGGAGAACCGCGTGGGCGAACCCGCCGCCAATCCATACCTTTATATTGCCTCCCAGATTGTATCGGGAATGAACGGCATGGATGACGGGCTTGACCCCGGACCGCCGGACGAAGAGCCGTACTCGGCCAATCGCCCCATGCTGCCGGAGACGTTGCCGGCAGCGCTTGCTGCGCTTGAGCGTGACGCGTTGTTTCGCGCCTCGCTCGGCAAGCTGTTCGTAGACTATTTCGTCAAGCTCAAGCGCAACGAGATAGGCCGCTATGAGCAGTGGCTCAAGCACACCGGCAAGCAGCCGGGCGAGGAGCCCACGCAATGGGAGCAGAATGAGTATTTCGATTTCTTCTGAAGGACGAGACCCATGTTGGAAAGATTGAATGCGCCGCCGGCTCGTGCCGAAAGCACCGCTGAGCGCTACGATTGGGACGAGCTGGTTCAGGAAGACCGGGTCCATCGGCTGATCTATACCGATCCCGCAATCTTCGAGCTCGAGATGACTCACATCTTCGGGGCTGTGTGGGTGTATCTCGGGCACGAAAGCCAAATTCCGAACAACGACGACTTCATCACCGTGCGGTTGGGGTTGCGCCCGATCATTCTGTTGCGGGACTCAGATGGAAAGATCCGGGCACTATTCAATCGCTGCACGCATCGCGGCACCACGCTGTGCCGCAAGGATCGGGGTTCCGCTCGCTTCTTTCAGTGTCCCTATCACGGCTGGAGCTTTCTCAACACGGGCAAGCTCCGCGCCGTGCCGTGGCCGGACGGCTATGCCTGCGACTTCAAGGATGCCAAATACAACGTGGCGCAGGTGCCTCGCGTTGAGAGCTATCGCGGCTTTATTTTTGCAACGCTCAATCCCGCTGCGCCCGCACTGCTTGAATATCTCGGCGCCATCACCAAACCGATCGACGAGTGGCTCGATCGCCAGCCCGGCGGCAAGATCGCGGTCTGCGAGGCAAACCGGCTGCGCTACAAGGGCAACTGGAAGCTGGCCTATGATAATTCTGGCGACGGCTATCACGTCGTGTTCTCGCACCGCTCTCTGCTCGAAATGGAAAATCGCCAGGCCGACGTCGCCAACAAGGGCATGTCCTACTACAAGGGATCGCCGGATAACGCGCCGATGTACATGGCCTATATGGGCCACGGCCATCATTTCAAGGACAAGCGGCCGGCCATAGAAAAGCGCCCGGGCGGCCTGTGGGCCGTCGAAGGCCCGCATCCCGGAATGGAGCATTACGCGCAATCGCTTCGGCAGCGCTTTGGGACGAAAGCGGAAGAAATCCTTGATCTCGCCTCGTCCGAGCCGGTCAATATCAACGTGTTTCCGAATTTCTCACTGCTTGGCAATCACATACAGGTGTTCGAGCCCATCTCGGTCGCTGAGACCAACGTCACGTGGTACGGCACCGCGGTGGTCGATGAAGAGGGCGTGCTCGGCGGGGCGGTCGAGGAGATCAATGCGCTGCGCATGCGCACTCAGGAGCAGTTCCCGAATTTCGGCGAGGTCGACGATCTCGCCAATTTCGAGGAAATCCAGCGCGGGCTCGCCTGCCTCGAAGACGAGTGGGTCTACATGCATCGCGGCCTCGGCATTCCCGGCCGTGTCCGCACCGGCGAGGACGGCATCATCACGGCCCCCGCGACCGATGAAGCCTTCATGCGCGAATACATCAAGGAGTGGAAGCGATTGATGAAGGCAAGCCCCAATCTGGTCGTCCAGCGCGAGCCGTAGCGTCACCCGCGGGCTTCACAGGCCAAGCATGCAGCGCAAGCACGATCCCTCGGTCAGCTCGTATTACGTCAATGATGCGCTTTATCAGGAGCTGGTCGACAGCTTTTCCGATTGGCAACGCGACGAGCTTGCAATCGAGGATGCTTCCGAGCGCGATCTGTTTCGCAGGCTCATCGAGCGCGAAGCGCGCCTGCTCGATCAACTCCGGTTTGACGAGTGGCTTGCTATGTATGCGCCGGAATTCATCTACTGGGTGCCCGGCACGCCGGAGGCGGGCGATCCCCGCCGCGAGATCGCGGTCTCGTTTGATGATCGGCGCCGCATGGAGGATCGTATTTATCGGCTGCGCACGGGCTACGCCTGGTCGCAGGCGCCGAAATCGCGCACCGTGCGGATGATCTCGAACGTGGAAGTGTTCGCGGCCGGGCAGAGCGCGATCCGCATGGTGCGATCGAACTATCTGGTCAGCGAATTTCGCGTGGACGGCACGCGTTTCCTGTCGGGCTGGTGCGGCCACCGCTTTGTCCGTGCTGGCGAGACCTGGCAGATCCGGGTGCGACAAGTCAACCTGATCGACTGTGACCAGAATCTGCGCAATCCCAGCATTATCATTTGATCATGGCCGCCACTGCACTCGACTCGGCAGTGGGTACGCTGCGTTAAGCAGCATAGACCTGAGGAACCAAAGGCGCTTTGTCCCATTCGCCGAGCGGATCGTATCCCCAGACCCACTCGGCGTTGCCGTGGACGCTGCCTGTCCCGGCACTTATCGACTCCTTCTGCAATTCGCTGTCGCGCATATGCTTGAAGCCGGCGTTGGAAAGGGATAGCCGCTGCACCCCGTGCACGCGCGGGATGCGGACGCGGCGGAAATTGGCAAACGCCTCGACCGGATCGCGGCAAGCCTCGAGCCATCGTGCGAGAATGTAGGCGTCCTCGAACGCCTGGCAGGCGCCTTGCCCGGCATTGGGCAGCATCGCGTGCGCTGCGTCCCCAATGAGCTGGATGCGACCGCGGCCCCAATTCTGCGTGAGTGGCCGCGTGAAGAGCCCCCACTTCGAGCACTCGGTCACGAGGCTCAGCAGCTTCGCGAGCCGTGGCTCGGGGTTGGGGAAGCTCAATCGCATCTCGTCGGGATCGCCGCGGGTCGACCAGCCTTCCTCGACCCATTTGTCCGTATCCTGTTGCGTGACGATATTCACGAATTTCCGCTTGCGGATGTAATAGGCGATGAAATGGCAACCTGGCCCGACCCATTGGGTATGGCCCGTCGGCTCGAGCACTTCCGACGGCACATCGTTGGCGTTCAGAAGGGCGCGCCATACCATCTGACCGGTGTAGGTCGGGTTGTCGTCGCCATAGAGCGCCTGACGGATCACCGAGCGCACGCCATCGGCACCGATCACGAATTCGGCCTCGACGCGGGCACCATTGGCGAAAACCAGGACGGTATGATCCGGGCGCTCCTCAATCCCTGTCAGGCGGTGCGCCAGGTGAATGGCGCTGTGATCAAGCCCGCTTGCGAGAGCGTCCAGCAGGTCGGCGCGATGAAAAGAGTAGTAAGGAGCGCCATACCGCTCCGCCATCTTGAATCGATCATTGAACTCGAGAAACTCACCCGTCTGCATGTTGCGCGTGTAAATTCCCGGCGACAAGTGCCCGACAGCGGCGATCTTTTCGCCGACGCCGATCGCTTGCAGTGCTTTGACGGCTTGCGGACTCGTGTTAACGGCGGCGCCGATCTCACCCAGCGCCGGAGCGGCCTCGAAAACTTCAGCCTTGATCCCGAAGGTCTTAAGCGCGTTCGCAGCCGCGAGCCCGGCGAGCCCGCCCCCGGCGATCGCTATCCCGCAGCTTGCTGACAATTCGCTCCTCCGGACATTGCGTGAAAAACGCCGCGTGCAACGCTTTGCTTACGCTAGCGTCAAGCGTACCTTGATGTAAATTGCAACTTTTTTCATGATTATTGTCTCGTCTGCAATAATCTGCGTGCCGCCGAAGTGCGCCGGCATGCCGGTCGATTATGACTGCGTGCGCAGTTTCAATTGAGCGCAAAAGTTCGCAATGTGCGAGGGTCGAATACCTGGAGCGTGGCAGTCGCGCCCGGATGAATCCCGGATTATCGCCAATCGGGCTCGCTTTTTTTGGCTGACTTTGCAAAGCCGGCAGCGGCACATATACCCGTGCCAGATCGGGGAGGTTTCACGATGCGCTCGCATGATCTGGGCAGCAAGTACGGTAGCCTGCGACCTTTGCGAAAAGCCCTGATCGCTTTCTTGGGTTTCGCCGTCAGCGCATTTGCTTTCGATTGCGCTCTCTCTGAGCCAAATTTCCCTGCCAAGGCGATTCAGATTTTCATTCCTTATGGCGCGGGGGGAGTCGCCGACCTCACGATGCGGCTGCTCGCGCAAAAGCTGACGGAGAGAACGAAGCAGCAGGTCGTCATCGAAAATCGTCCGGGTGCCGGCGGACTGCTCGCGGCGAAGGAAGTGCTCAGGGCGCCGGCAGATGGTTACACGCTTGGAGTGATCGGAAACGGGCAAGCGATCGGCATGTCTCTGTTCAAAACGCGACCCTATAACGTGCTGACCGACTTCACCTTTGTGTCGATCACCGCCCGCTTCGAGATGCTCCTTGCGGTGAAGGTGGATTCGCCGTTCAAGACCGCGGAGGACGTAGTCACGGCAGGGCGCAAGCAGCCGGGCAAGCTCAATTTCGGCGCCATCAATCCCGGAAGCACGCAAAATCTGTCAGCGCATCTGTTGCGGCAGGTAAGCGGGATTGATGTCGCGATCGTTCCTTACAAGACAACGCCCGACCTCGTGACGGCGGTATTGCGAGGGGACGTCGACGTCGGATTCGATTTCTATGCCGGACTGCAGGCAGTGATCTCGGACAACCAAGTCAGGATCATTGCGACCTCCGGCGAGCAGCGCAATTCGTTGCTCAGCGATGTGCCCACCGCGAAGGAAAGCGGTTTTCCCGAATATGTCGTGACCAGCTGGAATGGTCTGGCTGCGGCGGCTGGAATGCCGGCCGAAATACTTACGGCGCTCAACCAGCACGTCAATGCCGCGCTCGCCGATCCGGCCCTCCAGGCCACGGCGTCAACGCTCGGCATGGATGCTCGCGGCAGCACGCCCGAGGAAATGCGCGACCGCATGGCGGCGGATGTCAAGAAGTGGGCGGCGGTAATAGAAAAGGCAGGAATCGAGAAACAATGACGCAGCGGCCACGATTGAAAATTGCCATCGCGACCTACGGTCATACCAAGGGCCTCAAGGACGGGGCGGTTCCTATCACAGGCGTTGAGCCGGACTTCGTCGAGGTCGTGCCGATTATCGGGGCATTCCGACGTATGGTCCGGGATGTCGAGTTCGACATCTGCGAGATGGCACCGACGACTTACATGATCGCGCGCTCGCTCGGCGCTCCTTTCATTGCCTTGCCGATCTTTCTGATGCGCCGCTTTCATCACGGCGGCTTCGTGGTGCGTCCCGATTCAGGCATCAAGGTGCCCAAGGACCTGGAAGGCAAAAAGGTCGGAGTACGCGCTTATTCGGTGACCACCGGGGTGTGGACGCGCGGCATCTTCATCAATGAGTACGAACTCGACTCCGTAAAGGTGACGTGGGTGGTCGAC
>CATPCO010000094.1 GCA_955652925.1 uncultured Xanthobacteraceae bacterium
CTGGTCATGGCCATTGACGCGAAATTGCTGGTGCTGGACGAGCCTACACTTGGCCTGGACATCCTGTATCGCAAGCAGTTCTACGATTCCCTGCTGACCGACTACTTCGACCGCAGCCGCACCATCGTCGTGACGACCCATCAGGTTGAAGAGATCCAGAACGTCCTCACCGATGTCATGTTCATCAACCGCGGTCGAATCGTCTTCAATTGCAGCATGGAAGAATTCGAGTCGCGTTATCTCGAATTGATGGTGCATTCCGAGCATATCGCCGCAGCACGGGCACTCAAGCCGATTCACGCGCGCCAGGCACTAGGTCGCAGCATCCTGCTGTTTGATCGTGTCGATCGTCACCAACTCGCCGCACTTGGCGACGTGCGCACACCCAGCATCGCCGACTTGTTCGTTGCCATGTTGGCAAACACGCCGGGAGATAAGCCGGGCAATCAGGCCGGCGCGGCACAAGGAGCAGCTACATGAATACTCAATCCAGCGCCATGCACGAGTCTCCGCTCGAATCGCAGGTAATCGCGCCCGCGGTCATGCCGGCGGCTCGTCCCATGTATTGGTCGGTGCGACGCGAATTGTGGGAGAACCGTTCGATCTATATCGCGCCGCTGGCGGTTGCGGCGGTGTTTCTGTTCGGCTTCCTGATCAGCACGATCCATCTGCCGGGCAAGATGCGCGCCGCGTCAGCGCTCGACCCCCTGCGGCAGCACGAGTTGATCGCGCAGCCGTACCTGATCGCTTCGGGGCTGATGATGCTGACCACTCTGGTTGTCGGGGTGTTCTACTGTCTCGACGCGCTGTACGGAGAACGTCGAGATCGCAGCATCCTGTTCTGGAAGTCGCTGCCGGTTTCCGATCTCACGACCGTGCTCTCGAAGGCGATCACCCCGGTCGTAATCCTCCCGCTGGTCACCTTCGCGATCACCGTTGTGATGCAGTGGATCATGCTGCTGGTGAGCACCGCAGTCCTGCTGGGGAGCGGTCTGAGTGTCACGACGCTATGGGCCCACGCGTCGCTGTTCCAGACGTGGCTGATGCTGCTCTACCACCTCCTGACTGTTCATGGGCTCTGGTACGCGCCCATCTATGGGTGGCTGCTGCTGGTGTCAGCGTGGGCACGGCGCGCGCCATTTTTATGGGCCGGCTTGCCACTGCTTGCGATCGGCGTGGTCGAGAAGATTGCGTTCAACACTTCGCATTTCGGCACGATGCTGGCCAACCGCATGATCGGTGGTGGGGGCGGTGGGGACTTCATGACGGGTAGCCTCTCGATGGATCCGCTGATGCACTTCACTCCGGGCGAGTTCCTGATCAGCCCGGGTCTGTGGATCGGCCTGGCAGTCGCCGCGGCATTCCTTGCGGCAGCGGTCCGGCTGCGCCGCTCTCAGGGACCGATCTGATTCGCATCGTCTTCGTCGTAAGGAGAAACGATTATGAGCACAGCAGTCATGCTGGAGCGGATGGCAGAAGCATCGCCGCGTTTCAAGGCGAGGATTGCCGGTGTGTTTTATTTGCTTACCTTTGTGACGGGAATATTCGCCCTCATGTCGGTCAACGGCAGGCTTGTAGCCAACCTCGCTGCCACGGCGTGCTATGTCGCAGTGATCCTGCTCTTCTATCACCTGTTCAAGGCAGTGAACCGGAGCGTCTCTTTGCTCGCGGCATGCTTCGGCCTGGTGGGATGCGCCGTTGGGGCGCTTAGCTCCTTTCATCTCGCCCCCCTCCGCATCAACAGCCTGGTATTTTTCGGGTTCTATTGCCCCCTGATCGGCTACCTGATCTTCAGGTCGATCTTCCTGCCCCGGATCCTGGGCGTGCTGATGATGTTTGCCGGTCTGGGCTGGCTGACCTTTGTGTCAGCGCGGCTCGCAACCTATCTCTCGCCGTACAACATGCTCCCCGGCATCGTTGGAGAAGGAGCGCTGACGCTGTGGCTGCTGGCGATGGGCGTGAATGGCGAGCGATGGAAGGAGCAGTCCGAGGTGATTGGGAGGCGAGGATGAGATCGGAAAAGAGCGTTGGCCGAATCGTCGGGGTGTTGTTGCTCCTACATTTGGCGGCGGGACTTATCGTGCCCTTCATCTTGCTGCATCCACTGGTAAACCCGCCGGGCTTCCTTACCAGTGCAGCGGGCGTTGCTAATCAGGTACGCGCTGCAGTTCTCCTCTTGTTCGTGGGCAGCGCGATCGCAATCGGGATCGCCAGCGCCGCATTGCCGGTCGTTCGCCGGTACAGCTCCGCGATGGCGTTCTGGCTCCTGGCGCTCGCGGCGGCCAGTTTTTCTTTTCAGGCAGTGGACAACGCACACATCCTGTCCATGCTTTCTCTGAGCCAGGAGTATGCAAAGGCGGGCACTGCGAAGGCCGAGACTTTCCAAGCGCTGGCTATCGTGGT
The DNA here is from genome assembly GCA_955652925.1 of uncultured Xanthobacteraceae bacterium. Taxonomy (GTDB): domain Bacteria; phylum Pseudomonadota; class Alphaproteobacteria; order Rhizobiales; family Xanthobacteraceae; genus VAZQ01. Next base: position 2,404 of record CATPCO010000094.1, read on the forward strand.
CGGCTCGGCTCGGAAGTGGGCACATTATTCGTGCCTGCTTGTCGTGGGTAGTTGGATCTTGCTGCTCTACAGTCTGCTGTACCGCTTCCGTCTCGTTCCGCGCGCACTGGCCGGGTTTGGAGCGGTGGCGAGCGTGCTTCAGATCACAGGAGTCAGCTTGCGGGGCCTATTGGGACATCCGCCCGAGACGCGATTGGCCATGCCATTGGCTCCCGCTTACCTGGCTCTGGCCGTTTGGCTAATCGTCAAGGGATTCGATGAACGGCATCGCCCCCTTCCAGCCGAAACGCAGGAGGTTGAAGTTGTCGGGGCGTAGGAAGCACAAAACAGAAGACGGCGCGATGCACGAGCTTTCGATTGTGACTACAGTCTGTATTGAACGACCGATTGGAGCCGGTACAACATACCTCTGCCACGCTGTGGAAGCGGATGAAGTTATTTCCGTAAATCCTCGAGGCACCGCAGCGCTCTTTAACTAATGGTGGCAGATCGCTTCTGGGAATCGCTTGTTTGTGTGCGGCTAGATTGTGGCCGAGTGACGGGGGTGTAAAGGCTTGAGCAGCTGGATTACGCATTATAAAAGGGCGCCCCTTTGAGGTAGGTTTTGAATGCGATCCAGAACTCTACCGAAAGTAGTGCCCTTTTATAATGAGACTTCATGTGCCGGTGGCACACCACTGAGCATGAAAATGGGGTTCAGCGGAGGGGATTTTGAACGCAGGTCAGTCC